>CAMNQO010000191.1 GCA_946549475.1 uncultured Bacteroidales bacterium | reverse complement strand
TCTTCCTTGATCTGGTCGGGACGGCAGAAAAGGTGGGCGTCGTCCTGGGTGAAACTGCGCACGCGGGTCAGACCGTGCAACTCGCCGCTCTGCTCGTAACGATAGACCGTACCGAATTCGGCCAGACGGACGGGCAGGTCCTTGTAGGAACGGGGCTTGCTGCGGTAAATCTCGCAGTGATGGGGGCAGTTCATCGGTTTGAGCAGGTATTCTTCACCCTCCTGCGGAGTGGTGATGGGACGGAAGGAGTCGGCGCCGTAGTGGGCCCAGTGTCCGCTCGTCACATACAGGTCCTTGCTGCCGATGTGCGGGGTGATGACCTGGTCGTAGCCGTAAGACTTCTGGATTTTGCGCAGGAACTGCTCCAGCCGGTCGCGCAGGGCGGTGCCTTTGGGCAGCCACAAGGGCAGGCCCTGTCCGACGCGCTGCGAAAAGGTGAACAGTTCCATTTCCCGCCCGATCTTGCGGTGGTCGCGCTTCTTGGCCTCCTCGATGAGGGCCAGGTATTCGTCGAGCATCGACTTTTTGGGGAAGGAGATGCCGTAGATTCGGGTCAGCGTCTGGCGGGAAGCGTCGCCCCGCCAGTAAGCGGCGGCAATGGCGGTGAGTTTGACCGCTTTGATGACGGAAGTATCTTTCAAGTGCGGACCGCGGCACAGATCGGTGAAAGCGCCGTTCTGATAGAAGGTAATCGTACCGTCTTCCAAAGCCTCGATAAGTTCGCACTTGTATTCGTCGCCTTTGGCCTTGAAATTGGCCAGGGCATCCGCTTTGCTCACTTCGGTCCGTACGAAGGTCTCCTTGTTGCGGGCCAGTTCGAGCATTTTGTCTTCAATGGCCTTGAGTTCCGCTTCGACGAGTTGGTGACCGCCGAAATCCACATCATAGTAAAATCCGTTCTCGATCGCAGGGCCGATGCCGAATTTGATGCCGGGATAGAGGCTTTCGAGGGCTTCCGCCATCAGGTGGGAGGAGGAGTGCCAGAAGACTTTCTTCGCCTCGGGGTCTTCCCATTTGTGCAGACGGATGGACGCATTCTCCCGGATGGGACGCATCAAATCGTAGATTTCACCCTTGCCGGTGGTGTCGGAAGCCGGAACGACCGTCGCCGCCAGCACCTGTTCCGCCAGCCTCGGGCTGATGCTTGTCGCAATATCAAAAGCATTGACCCCCGCCTCGAAGGTCTTCACGCTGCCATCAGGAAAAGTTATCTCTATCATAGCCCAACTCATTAAGCGTGCAAAGGTACGAATTTTTTGCTTATATTTGTCAAATTCTTTTTACTTGAACGCAATGGAATTACTTGACAGCAAAACCCTCCGGTCGGAAGGAGCCAAAGCCGGACTTATCTTCGGCACCCTCTCCGGCGGGTATATCTTCCTATCCCAGTGGCTCAGCGGCATGGGGCAGGCCGCCGGTATCGTCAATCTCATCCTTGAAGTGGCAAAAATCGCCGGCCTGATTGTCCTGATGCGACATTATATGCTTTCCCTCAAGACGGTCTATGACGGAGTGGACAGGGGCCAGGTGTTCCGTTTCGGCCTGTACACCGCCTTCTATTCCGCCATGATTACGGCCGCCTGCGCCTATATCGCCTACGCCTATGTTTTCCCCGAAGCCGTCGCGGAAACGATGGACGTCCTCCGGCAGAGTTTCGGAAAAATGATGGACAGCAACACTTTGCGGAGTCTGGAACTGGTGGAGAACAAATTCCCCCTGTACGCATTTTTCAGCAACGGCATCTGGTGCCTGCTATATGGAACCGTACTGTCGTTCATCCTGTCCCGGACTTTGCCGGAGGGCACGATGACGGAAGAAGAAGAGGAGGAGGAAGATGATGAACAATAAAGACGACAGGATGGATCTGAGCATCGTCATCTCGCTGTACAACGAGAAAGAATCCCTGCGGGAACTTACGGAGTGGATTGTCCGGTCTCTTGGAGATAAGGGATGGCAGTATGAGATAATACTGGTGGACGACGGTTCCGAAGACGGCTCCTGGACGCTCATCCGGGAACTCTCGGCGCAATATGGCGACGGGGGAAGCGCAGGCGACGGCCGGTCCGTTCCGCATATCCGCGGCATACGCCACCGGCGCAATTACGGCAAGTCCGCCGCCCTTTATCATGGCTTCAAGGCCGCACAAGGCGCGGTGGTCGTCACGATGGACGCCGATTTGCAGGACTCTCCCGAGGAGATTCCCGCGCTCTGCCGCATGGTCCGGGAAGAGGGATGGGACATCGTTTCGGGCTGGAAGCAGAAACGCAAGGACAATAAGTTTACCAAAAACCTCCCCTCCAAACTCTACAACTGGACGGCCCGCAAGATTACGGGCATTCCGTTGCACGACATGAACTGCGGACTGAAGGCCTATCGCAGGGAAGTGGTCAAGAGCATCGAAGTCTATGGGGAGATGCACCGTTATATCCCTTATCTGGCCAAGAACGAAGGGTTCACCCGCATCACCGAACTGCCGGTCCATCACCAGAAACGCAAATACGGGAAAAGCAAATTCGGACTGGAGCGCTTTGTAAACGGATTTTTGGACTTGTTGTCGCTCTGGTTTCTGAGTACATTCGGCAAAAAGCCGATGCACTTTTTCGGCTTCACGGGCCTGCTGACCTTCCTGGCCGGCATCATCTGCGCCGTGTGGATCATCGTGGACAAGTTGGTGGCCCAGTCGCAGGGACTCCCCTTCCGTCCGGTGACGGACCAGCCGGGATTCTTCCTGGCGCTGACGGCGCTGCTGATCGGGGTGCTGCTCTTCCTGGCCGGCTTCATCGGCGAGATGGTGTCCCGCAACTCTACGGAACGCAACCACTACAATATCGAAGAAGAGTTTTAGGCGCACCGGGACATGGCCGAACACGGTCGGTCGCAAACTAGATCCCGGAGGAAGGCTTCTCAAACGATGTCGGGCAGGACTCCCTTGTAGAGGGGGCTTCGTAGATCTTGAACTGTAAATTGCTGGACATATGCATAGAGGTTACATCTATGCAAAGATACCCCACTTTCCCAGTTTCTACAAATATTTATACCCGGAGATTTGCAGGTGTCCCTCCGGCGGGCATAGCAGAAAGGGCGGCGTTATTTGCGGTCGCGGTCGTGGGGGTCGAAGCGCTTGAGGATAAAGCCGGCACCGAGGTATTTGGTGCGGACTTCTTCGTCGGCGGCCAGTTCTTCGGGCGTACCGGCCTGGAGGATATTGCCCTCGTAGAGCAGATAGGCACGGTCGGTGATGGCCAGGGTCTCGCCGACATTGTGGTCGGTGATAATCACGCCGATATTCTTGAACTTGAGTTTGGCGATGATGTACTGGATATCTTCCAC
>CAMNQO010000190.1 GCA_946549475.1 uncultured Bacteroidales bacterium | reverse complement strand
GAATCTTTGTCCCCGAGTGGTTGACCAGGTGATGGATATTCGCGGGCTTGAATTCGTGCAGCAGGGGAACGATGACCGCGCCGTAGGTGATGGCCGAGAAAAAACTCACGCACCAGTTGGCCTGGTTGCGGGAACAGACGGCAATCTTGTCCCCTTTGGCGATGCCGCATTGGCGGAATAAGACATGAAACCAAGCAATTTTCTTGGCCAAATCCTTGTAGCAGAGCGTCGCTCCCTGATAGTTGGACAGGGCTGGCAACTCCCAATGGGACTTGAAACTATCGGCGTAAACTTGGTTGAAGGTTTCCATAC
The DNA here is from genome assembly GCA_946549475.1 of uncultured Bacteroidales bacterium. Classification (GTDB taxonomy): domain Bacteria; phylum Bacteroidota; class Bacteroidia; order Bacteroidales; family UBA932; genus Cryptobacteroides. The sequence continues at coordinate 3,036 of CAMNQO010000190.1, read as the reverse complement.
AAAGCTAAAAAGTTACGTCGCCGGGAGCCGTGTTCGCCGGAAAAGTTTTAAGCGGCGTTCCTCCCATGAACGCGTAAAGATAGCAATTTTTTTCCGTACTGAGCCACCAATAACTTTTTCCCTTGCGAATCACATAGCGCGGCAGGTTGTGGATGGGCTCCGTCGTGGTGATTCCTTCCCATTTGGCGGGTTTCTTTCCCTGAAGGTTGTACATGTCGATGGTGTTGTCCTTGTTCAAGGTCAGGATGTTGTATTTCTTTTTTCCGGAAAAATCGTAGATGGCCGGGCCGATGCGCACGGGCTTTTCCAATTTCTTTCGTACCTCGCCCACTTCGTTGCCCTTACGGTCAAAGAGCCGGATTTCGTCGTTCGAGATGAACAGGAACTGAAGGCGGCCGTTGGCATAGTAGTCGATGGTGCCGGCCATGGCGCAAAGGGGCGTTTCAAAGGGAATGCTCCACAGCGTTTTGCCTTTTTCGTCGGTCAGGCTCAGCATCCCGTCTTTCCGCTGCAAGGAATTGACCTTTCCCGTCGAACTGTTGAGTACCGTGAACGGTCCGTCCGTGTTGGGATCCGCCGGTGTTTCCGGCTTCTTCGCTACCGTATCTTTCTTTTCATCCGCGCTCCCGTTTTCGGAAAGCAACTGCTCGAGTTGTCCGTCCTTGTTTTTCTCCGGTTTGCCGGGTGCATCCTTGTACAGGAGGGCCAGCGCCGCGCAGACGGCCACAGTCATGCTGCAGAGGATGATACAAAATAGAAAGATGGTTTTTCTTTTCATGGCTTATTGGGAGACAAAACTATAACAGATTGTACCATATTGCTTGTGCGGGGCGGTGGGACTGGCGGAAAACAGCGAGGCCCGGGCGGCGTTCAGTGCAAATTCCCGCAAACAGTTGTCCTGGGAAGACTCGGCCCCCATAATCCTGGCCTCCACTACCTTGCCGGATGTGTTGACCCCGATGATGACCGTCACGATGCCGCCGCCGTAGCATTGGTAGGCCGGAATTTTCAAACGGCTGGCTTTGCGCCCGTCCAGGTTGTAACTCAACACGCTGGGACCGCCGTAGCGCGTCTCATCCGATTTTTTCTCTTCCTTTTTCTTTTCTTCCATCGCCAGCGCGCTTTCCTCCCAGTCCGGGGTCCGCTGATTTTCCAGGATTTCCTGTTTCAGCCTTTCCGCATCCTCGTAGAGTTGGTCGGTCGGGGTGTTCCGGTCGTCTTTGAGCGGCGTGGAAGCATCCACGGCGACATTGCGGATCTCGTTCTTGTGTGAGCGGATGAGTTCCTCCAGCCGCTCGTGGATGTCTTCTTTGAAGGCCCTTTCCGCTTCCTGCTTTTCTATTTCTTCCTGCTTGCTGAAATCCATGACGAAGGTATTCTCGGCTGCGACTTCCTTGCCGATTTGCCAAAGCAGCAGGATGATGACCACGACCAGATGGATGATGACCGTCAGATACAAGCCGGCTTTGTCTTCGCTATGAAGTTTGTCGAATATCAATATTCAGCGTTTTTGGGAGTACGGGGGAAGGGGATGACATCGCGGATGTTCTGCATGCCGGTGACAAAGAGCAGCAGGCGCTCGAATCCCAGGCCGAAACCGCTGTGGGGACAGGTGCCGAAACGGCGGGTGTCGATGTACCACTCCAGGTTGGTGCGGCTCATGCCGAGTTCATTCACGCGGCCTTCGAGTTTTTCCAGCGAGGCTTCACGCTCGGAACCGCCGATGATCTCTCCGATTTTCGGAAAGAGCACATCCATGGCGCGGACGGTTTTGCCATCGTCGTTTTGCTTCATGTAGAATGCCTTGATATCTTTGGGGTAATCCGTCAGGATCACGGGCTTGCAGAAATGCTTTTCGACAAGGTAACGCTCATGCTCGCTCTGCAAATCCACACCCCAGCTGACAGGGTATTCAAATTGTACGCCTTTTTCCACGGCCGCTTCCAGTATCTTGATGCCTTCGCTGTAGGTCAGGCGCACAAATTCTGTATCGCAGACCCCTTCGAGCCGGGAAACGAGTTCTTCGTCATACTTGGCGGACAGCCATTCTATGTCCTCGCGGCAGTGCTCCAAAGCATAGCGTACCAAACTCTTGATGAAGTCTTCCGCCAGATCCATGTTGTCCCGGATGTCATAGAAGGCCATTTCCGGCTCAATCATCCAAAACTCGGCCAGGTGGCGGGGCGTATTGGAGTTTTCCGCCCGGAAGGTGGGGCCGAAGGTGTAGATTTCCCCCACGGCGGTAGCGCCCAGTTCGCCTTCGAGCTGACCGCTGACCGTCAGGCTGGTCTGCTTGCCGAAAAAGTCCTTGCTGTAGTCGATGCCGCCCTTCTTGTTGCGGGGAGGATTGTTCAGGTCCAGGGTCGTGACCTGGAACATCTGTCCGGCCCCCTCCGCGTCGGAGGCGGTAATGAGGGGCGTGTGCAGATAGACGAATCCCTTGTTGTAGAAATATTGGTGGATGGCGTTGGCCATGTGGCTGCGGATGCGCAGGATGGCTCCGAACGTGTTGGTACGGGGGCGCAGATGCCCCACTGTCCGCAGATATTCGAAGGTGGCGTTTTTCTTCTGCAGGGGAAAGCGGACCGGGTCGCACTCTCCGTAAATTTCTATCTCTGACGCTTGGATCTCCACGGCCTGGCCGCTGCCGATAGACTCGACCAGTTTTCCGCAGACGCCGATGCAGGCGCCCGTAGTGATCTTCGCAAGTGTATTCTCATCAAAGTTCGTCTTATCGACGACAATCTGTATATTGTTGACTGTGGAGCCATCGTTCAACGCGATGAACGCCACTTCTTTGTTCCCTCTCTTGGTCCTAACCCATCCTTTGGCGAGGACATCCGCTCCTGCCTGCATTTGCAGGAGTTCTTTCACTTTGCTTCTTGCAATTGTTCCCATTTGTAAATACAGTCTTTTTTTTATAAAATTGGCTGACCAAAAAAGGTCTTTTTTTGGCCAGCCAGTTTCCTTATAGCGTTGGAAGATTATTCCGCCGGTTTGCGGGCGGCGTACATAATCTTCAGGGCGGAGCATCGA
>CAMNQO010000189.1 GCA_946549475.1 uncultured Bacteroidales bacterium | reverse complement strand
GTGGACAAGATTACCGCCATCGGCGAGGTGGAAGGCAAGAACATCATCATTGTGGACGATATGATCGACACGGCCGGAACCCTTTGCAAAGCCGCCGCCGTACTCAAGGAGTTGGGAGCGAAGAGCGTCCGGGCCTGCGCCACCCACGCCGTGCTTTCCGGCCCTGCGTACGACCGCATCTCCGAGAGCGTCCTCGAGGAAGTCATCGTTTCCAACACGATTCCCCTCAGCACCGACCCCAACAAGAACAAGTCGAAGATCAATGTCATCGGCATGGAACAGACCTTTGCCAACATCATCAACGACGTGTATAACTACGAGTCCATCAGCAAGGACCTGATTTATTAGGCCCTGAAACGGACGAGCGCGACATGAAAGTATTTCTCCTCTGCCTTGGAATCATAGCCCTCTGTCTGGCGGGCCTGTGTTTCAACATCCTCTTCCGCAAGGACGGGAAGTTTCCCGACACGGAGATTTCTTCCAATGTGGAAATGCGCAAGCGCGGCATCCGCTGCGCCAAGGAAGAAGAGATGCGCCTGTGGGGTCAACAGCACGGAAAGAAAAGCGTCAGTTGCGCCGACCTGGGCTGTACGGACTGCGGAGCCTCGTGCCACGAATCCTTTCGCGTCCAAAAGGACTGAAAGGGTAATGATTATCAATTAAAAGGAAGCGTTATGAGCCTTGTAGCCATCGTAGGCCGGCCGAATGTCGGCAAATCCACCCTGTTCAACCGGCTGGTCGGCATGCGCCAGGCCATCGTCGATGAGACGGCCGGCGTGACCCGTGACCGCCATTACGGCCACTGCGAGTGGTGCGGCAACGAATTTTCCGTCGTCGATACCGGTGGCTACACAAGTTCCGGCGACGACATTTTCGAGGAAGAAATCCGCAAACAGGTCCTGCTGGCCATCGAGGAGGCCGACCTGGTCCTGTTCATGGTGGAAGCCCAGACCGGCATTACCGATTACGACCAGGAGATTGCCGACCTCCTGCGGCGCTCCAGCAAGCCCGTCATCCTGGCCGTCAACAAAGTCGATACGGGCGAAAAGATGTACGATGTCTATCAGTTTTACGCCCTGGGCTTTGATGAGCTGTACAGCATCTCATCGGCGACCGGCGGAGGTACGGGCGACCTGCTGGACGCCGTCGTGAAACTTCTCCCCCGGGATGACATGCAGGCCTCCCGTTTTCCCGACCTGCCCCGCGTGACTATCGTCGGCAAGCCGAATGTAGGTAAATCTTCGATGACCAACGCCCTGCTGGGGACCGAACGGAACATCGTCACGCCGATGGCCGGGACCACCCGCGACTCCATCGAGACGCATTTCAACCTGTTCGGTTACGATTTCATGCTCGTGGACACGGCGGGACTCCGCAAAAAAGCCAAGGTTCACGAGGACCTGGAGTTCTACTCCGTGATGCGGGCCATCCGGGCCATCGAACATTCCGACGTGTGCATCCTGATGGTGGATGCGCAGACGGGCATCGAGGCGCAGGACATGAATATTTTCAACCTGATTCAGAAAAACCGCAAGGGCTGCGTGGTGGTCGTGAACAAATGGGACATGGTGATCAAGGACAACAACACGATGAAGGAGTACACGGAAGCCATCAAATCCCGCCTGCAACCCTTCAACGATGTACCGGTCATTTTCACCTCGGTCATCAAGAAGCAGCGCCTGATGAACGTGCTGGAGGCCGCCATGGAGGTGTACGCCAACTATTCCCGCAAGATTCCCACTTCCGCCCTCAACGAGGCGATGCTGCCGGAAATCGAGAACTGGCCCCCGCCCGCCTGGAAGGGAAAATACATCAAGATCAAATATTGCACGCAACTGCCGACGCGCTCTCCGGCCTTTGCATTCTTCTGCAACCTGCCGCAATACATCAAAGAGCCTTACAAACGCTTTCTGGAGAACAAACTCCGGGAGCATTTCCCGTTTACCGGGTGCCCCGTCCAGATTTTCGTCCGCCAGAAATAGTTTCTGGTTCTGTTGTTTACAATAAGCAGTTTTTGCAAAAAGTGTTGTTTGCGCGCAACACTTTTTTTATCTTTGCGCCATAGATTATTTTATTATGGACGGTTTATTCAGAAAACACGACAGGCTGCTGGCCAATACTTCGATGGAAATCATCCGTGAGAAGATAAACCAGATTCACTGGAATACCCGGATTGTCTGTATTATGGGAGCGAAAGGTGTGGGAAAATCCACACTTATCAAACAGCATCTCAAACAAAACTACAGGCTTGGCGACCGAAGCGTTTTATACTGCTCGGCCGATACAGTGGATTTCTCAACAAGGACGCTCGTCGGTCTGGCGGAAGAGTTCACGATCAAAGGCGGAGAATTGCTGATAATTGACGAGATACATAAATACAAGTCCGGGACTTCGGACTGGAGCCGGGAAATAAAAGAGATATCGGAGTTATTTCCGAAACTGAAGATGATTATCAGCGGCTCTTCCCTTTTAAGTCTCAAGGAAGGAGATGCCGATTTATCCCGACGTGCCATCAAATATACGATGTACGGTCTTTCGTTCCGTGAGGCACTCAGGTTCTATCATGGACTGGATTTTCCGAAATGGACATTGGAAGATATTCTTGCCCGGCCTTACGACCTGTGGCAGATGGTTTCTTCCCAATGTAAGCCAGTGGTCCTGTTCAAAGAATACCTTGAAAAGGGATACTATCCCTTCCTGCTGGAAGGAGAAGGTGAGTATTATACCAAAATGGAACAGATTGTTAATTATATTATAGAAAGCGAGTTACCTCAGATATGTAAAGTAGATGTCGCCAATATTCGGAAAATTCAGGCTCTCGTATCACTAATCTGCTCCGAAGTTCCATTCGAATTGAATGCCAACAAGATTGCAGCCGCCCTTGAAATTGGACGGGACACGGTGGTCGAATATTTCAAGTACTTGGGTGATGCAAAAATTTTGAATCTGCTGTATTCTGACAAAAAGAAGGTGGGGAAACTTACGAAACCGGACAAATTATATATGGAGAATCCAAATCTCCTTTACGCCCTGGCTCCCATCAAAGTGGATATCGGAACAGCCCGCGAAGCATTTGCCGTAAATGCCCTTTCAGAATCACATACCGTAGAGTATGGCAAAGCAAACGGATACTTCAAGGTGGATTACAAATACACCTTGGAGATAGGCGGCAGAAGCAAGGACTTCTCGCAAATTGCCGGAATACAGGATTCCTACATCTTTGCCGATGACTGGGATATGCCCGACGGAGCCAAACTCCCTCTCTGGATGCTCGGATTCCTATATTAGGACGGGCCCGGGCTGTCAAAGAGAACAAACTCCGGGAGCATTTCCCGTTTACCGGGTGCCCCGTCCAGATTTTCG
>CAMNQO010000188.1 GCA_946549475.1 uncultured Bacteroidales bacterium | reverse complement strand
GGTCCTACAGCGCGACCTACTTCCATCCGTACTACGGACGCAAGACGACCTCCACCGCCTCTGCGATGGCCACCACGCTGGGCTGGAGTACGACATACTGGGATTTGAGCGGCAGCACACCTGCGCTGAAAAACATGCCCTCCGTCAATTAGACCTCCGAAGGAAAAAGGCTACGCCTCCTTGACAAAGGCAAGCGTAGCGACGGATATGCGCACTGCGGGCGGAAACACCGTCCGCAGTGTTGCGTATATGGCACAGAGCGTGGCGCCGCTCGTAAAGACATCATCGACGACAAGGATGTGACGGGGCGTAAAGGGAAGACGGGAGCAGGCCCGCCGGTCAATGCGGAACGCGCCCGCCACATTCTTCCGCTTCTCTTCGCTGCTCAACTGCGTCTGGGTCCGGGTCGCCCGGGAGCGGCGCAGCAGATCCTCCCGGACAACGGGACATCCGGCGCCGCAGGGGAGACCGGACTTGTCCCGATAGGCTCCGGCGACGGCACGGGCAAGCACGGCCGCTTGGTTATACCCCCGGCGGAAATGACGCCAGGGATGCAGCGGGACAGGCAGGATCAAATCCACGTCGGCAAACAAGGGGCTGCCGGACAGTTTCTCGCCCAAACGCCGGCCGAAAAACCGGCCCAAATGCCGGCGGCCTTCGTACTTCAGCGCCTGGGGAATCCGCTTATATTCCGCAGCGTCCTGATAAAAGAAGAGAGCGGCCGCATACTGAAAAATTTCGGGAAGCAAGCCTGCTCCGGATTGCGGCGCGGTCGTAGTCAGCATCCGTTGAATGCCGGCATTGTAGCGCTCCGCCATCGGCTGCATCTCACGCAGCCAATAGCCCGTCTGCGGCAAGTCCGCTTCACAATAACAACAGAGAAACCTTTCACCCCGGGCGAGCGGACGGCCGCACACCACACACCTGTCCGGCAGAAAAAAATCTGTCAGTGCCTGCAAAAATGCTCTGACGGCGCCCGCTACAAGGCGTAGCCGCCGTCGCATACAATCACTTGCCCGGTGATAAAGGAACTTAAATCACTGGCCAGGAACAGCGCCGTCTTGGCCACTTCGTCCACGGTTCCTCCGCGGCGCAGCGGCGTGGCGTCCGTCCAGGCCTTGCGCATCGCTTCAGGAAGTTTGGCGGTCATGTCGGAAATGATATAGCCCGGCGCCACGCAGTTGGCCCGTACACCGCGTACGCCCAATTCGCGTGCGACTGATTTGGCCAGCGCGATGAGAGCCGCCTTGGAGGCCGCGTAATTGGCCTGCCCAGCATTGCCGCCCAGACCGACGATGGAGGAGATGTTGATGATACTTCCGCTGCGCTGCGACGCCATCACGGGCGCCACCGCGTGAATGTTGTTGAAAGCGGATTTGAGATTGACCCGCAAGACATCGTCCCACTGCTGCTCGCTCATGCGCAGAATCAAGGTGTCGCGGGTGATGCCCGCATTGTTGACCAGGATGTCGATGCGCCCGAAATCCCCGTGTATGGCTTTCACGGCCTCCTGCGTCGCGCCAAAATCCGCCGCATCCACTTGATAGGTCCGGCATGTGACCCCTTGTGCGAGTACCTCCTGCCGCGTTCTTTCCATATCTTCGGGAGTGACGATGTCAGTGATGGCGATGTCGGCACCCTCCGCAGCAAAACGCAGGGCGATCGCTTTTCCGATTCCCCGGGAAGCGCCGGTTATGACGGCTGTTTTTCCACTTAACAAACCCATTGTTCTATCATTTAATTACAAAGTACTGATCCATTTTTTGGGGGTCATTCCGGTTTCTTTTTCAAAAGCCCGGTAAAAGGAAGAGGAGATGTTGTAGCCCGACGCGAGGGCAATGTCCTTGATCAGGATGGTCTCGCCCTTGTCGTGCTTCTGCCGCATCAGTTCCATGGCATACTCGATGCGGAGATGATTGAAATAGTCCGAAAACGACATCCCGTAGGTCAGATGGATGGCATCCGAGAGATAAGTCCTGTTGGTATGGATGCGCTCCGCCAGACTGACCAGCGAAATATCCGGGTCCAGAAAAATCCGGTCTTCCTTGACGGCCTTCTCCAGGTGTTGCAGGAAACGCGCATAAGACCCTTCCGCAGACAGCGGTTTGACTTCCGAAGCCTTCTCCAGGGCATCATACTGCGCCAGCCGCATCCTGAGACTCTCTGCCGAATAACGGATCCGATAGAGGAACAGCCCCGCAATGAAGAGAGACACGGACAGCAGCACGATCATGACCACCGTCATGACCACCGTCCGCTGATAATGCGAAATGGCGATGATCGTGATGCCAATGGGGATGAAAACCAAGGCCGTGATGGTCAGCATGCGCACATCATCCACGGACTTGTTCTCTACCGTCGTGTAATAATCGGCAAGCAGATGGTAGTAGGAACGGACCGCACGATAGGACCACAACAAGACGGCAACGGCATAGAAACCGATGAAAATCCGGCTGAAAATGTAGCCGTGTTCATAATTGAACACATACAGCGAGACCGCGCCCTGCACCACGACAAGGGCCGGTGCCAGAAAGATGAAATAGTCCCGCAGGCGCACACCGCTCAGGGTCGTCAGATGACGGACGGCCAGATAATACAGCGGGACGACGAACAGCATGATGACATAGAAAGAAATGTCATCCCAGTGGACCGCCTCGGCGCCGGGCCGGAAGCCCAAGGAATAAAGCACGATGGCGATGCCTCCGGCCAGCAAGGCGCCGGCAATCAGTTTCTGCGCCGCCTGCGCCTCGCCCGGCTTGAAGAGGACAATCAAAGCCCAGACCGCCGCGATGACAGCCGGGATGAAAAACAGATACCACAAGGAAGACATCTCGCCGCCGGATGCTACAGCAGATGGAAGGCGGTCGTCAGACCGGCCATCACGATGCTCACCATGCTCATCAACTTGATCAGGATGTTGAGGGACGGGCCGGAAGTGTCCTTGAAAGGATCACCCACGGTATCACCGACCACCGTCGAATGGTGACAGTCGGAATTTTTACCGCCGAAATGGCCCTCTTCGACATACTTCTTGGCATTGTCCCAGGCTCCGCCGGAGTTGGACATGAAGACCGCCAGTACAAAACCCGCACCCAGGCCGCCTATCAGCAGGCCCAGCACACCGGCCACACCCAGGACGATGCCCACGACGACGGGAACGGCGATGGCCAGCAGGGCCGGTCCCAGCATTTCGTGCTGGGCGGCCTTGGTGGATATTTCCACACAACGCTTGTAATCGGGCGTTCCCTCACCCGTGAGGATGCCTTTGATCTCGCGGAACTGACGGCGCACCTCGACCACCATCTTGGAGGCGGCGCGGCCCACGGCGTTCATCGTCAGACCGCAGCAGAGGAAGGCCATCATCGAGCCGATGAAA
>CAMNQO010000187.1 GCA_946549475.1 uncultured Bacteroidales bacterium | reverse complement strand
GCCTGACGCTGACCCTGCTGCCCGATACGATTATGGACGCGGAGTCCTCCATCCCCCTCGCCTTTGTTCCCGGCCGGGATTTTACCGTATCGCTCGAACGCCCGTACAAGACGAGCGTGCAGGTGACGAAAGTTTTCCACACCCCCATCCTCAAACTCCTTTCCGCGCAGAAGGCGGTGACGGCCAATCCTTTCCTCGCGGAGGAAATCCCGATGACGCTGGAGTCCCACATTCCGGTGCAGAACGACCTGACGGTCCATTTGGCCTCGACGGGGCTGGTCCTCGGACAGGACCTGTATGTTAAGGGAGCGGAAGCCGCGATGCTGGTGCTGCCCGCCGGACGGCAAAAACTCGATTTTACCTTGCAGATTGCCTTTAAGGATGAGAGCGGCTATGCCGGGCAGGGGACGCTTTCCCTGGCGCCCGGAGAGGGTTACGAAGTGTCCGGCAGTTCCGGGGCCTTGTCCGTGACCCTGGGCGACCCGGTCGTGGATTTCAAGTCCCTGCTTAAGACGGCCGCGCTGAACGGAGGGACCGGTTATCAGATCCGTCAGGGGATGCTGCTGCGCAGCGGCGAATATGACGGCAACACGACGGTCGATCTGGGGCTTTCTTCCCCCGGCTCGAACTACCTGCGCAACTTCCGCAATATGTACCGCCATCCCGGTTTCTCCTGTATGGCCAATGCCGCCACTTCCCAGTTGCTGCGGATGTCGGAACTCTTTCCGGGCTGCCTTTATCCCGCTCCGACGGCTATCCTGGACTATGGAAACGACCAGAGCCACCGGCAGTTTACACCGGCGGATTCCGTTTTCCGTTTCGTTCCGGAGCCCGCTCAGCCCCTCAAGGGGGTCATCCGCCTGCACAAGCCCCGCACCTTCCTCGCCCGTATCGGCACTTATGCGCAGTGGCAGGCGGATGTGACCGGAGGAAAGGCCTGGGTGGTCGATTCGCGGGCGAACAACGGGGATATTTCCGCCTCCACCCATCCCGCCCTGACCGGTACGCTTTCCCTGACGCTGGAAAAAGTGGAGGGGACGTACGACTTTACCGGCAGCAGCGCCTCGATTTTTCTTACCGCCTGGTGGAGCAGTCCTTCCGAACAGTTTATGCAGGGCTTCGATACGGAAAAATTCGATGTGTCGCAGGAAAATGGCTTGTGGAAAGTGCAATACAAATTATGGCCTCGATAAGGGGTGGATGTGTTGTTTTTTAAAAGAAAAATATTTACATTTGCGAGTTAAAAAACGAAATTTAATAAAACAGTATAGTTATGAACTTGAAATCTATGACAAAAGTCTTGGCGGCCATGACCGTCGGACTGCTGCTCTTTTCCTGCGCCAAGGAGAAGGGGCCGAATGAGAACCCGCCCGTCGTTACGCTGGGCGTTTCCCCGGACGAACTGCTTTTCACGGCGGCTGAGGATGCCCCGGATCAGACCGTCGAAGTGACTTGCAACACGGTCTGGAAAGCTTATCTTGATGCGGACTGGCTCGAAATCGATCAGAACGATGGTTACTCGGACGCTACGGTTACCGTCAGCATTCTCGAGGGCAACGGGACCCTCGAAGCCCGTACCGCCACCCTGACCTTCGTGGCCGGGAAACTGGTCAAAGAGGTGATGATTACGCAAGCTGCCGGTGGCCCGGCCCTCGAGATCGTCGCCAGTCCGGAAGAAGCCTTCGACGGCGATGGCGGTCAGGATGTATTTACACTGTCCTCCAACTTGGAATGGACGGCCGAGAGCGATGCCGACTGGCTTACCATCCTTGGTTTTGAAGATGCGATTGACGAAGAGACCGAGGGCGTAGCGAGTTTTGACGGCGAAGGTTCCGGCAAGGTCGTGATTGCCGTGGCGGCCAACGATACCTATGCCGAGCGTACGGCGACCATTACCGTGACGAGCGGTGACCTCTCCGACAGCTTTATCGTGACGCAGGCCGCGAAGGTTGACAAGATTGAAGTGACTCCCGAAGAGCCTGTTTCCGTCGCCGTTGCCGGTGGCGAGTTCGAGGTGGCCGTCGCTTCCAACTGCGACTGGACGGTGGAGATTCCCGCCGAGGCGGCCGACTGGTGTGAGGTGGACAAGACCAGCGGTGAAGGCTCCGATGTACTTACATTTACGCTTGCTGCTAACGAAAGTGGAGTTCCCCGTACGGCTGAGGTGAAGGTCAAGGTTTCCGCCGAACTCTTCGCCACGGTGACTTTCAAGCAAGGCCGCGTCATGCCGGCTGCTGTCCGGAAAGACTCCCTTGCGCTGATTTCCATCTACAATGCCGCTGACGGTGCCAACTGGACCGAGCAGCACCGCTGGGATCTGAGCACGCCAATCTATGAGTGGAAGAATGTCAAGACCGATTCCGCGACCGGCCGTGTCACCAGCATTTCCCTGACAGCCAATGGTCTGATTGGAACCGAGTGGGAACTCCCTTCCGCCATCGGCGACCTGACGGAGCTGACCCTTCTGAAAATCAACAGCCAGAAGCTCCAGGGCCAGATTCCTGCTGTGGTATATTCTTTGACAAAATTGACAGAACTTTGGCTGCAAAACAATGCGCTGACGGGAAGCATTTCTCCCGCCATTGCCAACCTGACGGAATTGAAGAACCTGTATCTCGACCGCAATGCCAATCTGGGCGGGACTCTTCCTACGGAGATGGGGGCTTTGACCAAACTTGTGAACATCAACATTTCCAAGACGGCTATCGGCGGCGCGATCCCGACCAGTCTGGCCAATTGTGCCTCGATGACGGCTTTTATGGCCTACGAAACCCAGTTTACCGACATCAACGACAATTGGGACCAGTATCCCGCCCTGAAGACCCTGATGCTCTATGGCATCCCTACGCTTGAGTGCCCGCTACCCGCTTCGATTGGCAATATGCAGAAGGTGGTCTCCATCCAGATGTACAATTGCAACTTCACCGGCAACGTTCCCGATTCCTGGGCCAATCTCCCTTCGACTTGCAACCAGGTGTTCATCAACGGCAACAAACTTTCCGGCGAACTTCCTTCCGCGTTCGTTGCACACGCCAATTATGCGGCGAAATGGAAACCCGCCGAAAGGATCCTGCCCCAGCAGAAAGGTTTCGGTCTGACCGAGCCCGTAGCCTTACCATAACGGAAGCCTCCTTCCCGAATGAGACCGGTCCCTTTTGTGGCCGGTCTTTTTTTCGTATCTTTGGGCGATGAATCGCTTGTGTTCCATATCCTTCGGCCTCTTCTTCCTGGCCGCTTGCCTCTTTGCCCTTCCTGCGCAGACTGCTCCCAGCCGCGGACGGGTCATCCTTCCAGCGGATTCTGCTCCCAATCGCGGGCTGGTCACCGACCCAATGGCCGTTGCACCCTGCCTGGCGCTTCCCAAGGACAAACTGAACGGGCCCGTGCTGTTTACCTCCCGCCTGTTGGAGTCCAACCGTACCCACGGAAAGGTG
>CAMNQO010000186.1 GCA_946549475.1 uncultured Bacteroidales bacterium | reverse complement strand
GGACAGGACCAGAATCACGATGCCGCCGAGGATGAAAGGGATGCTCAGCAACTGCCCCATATTGAGCGCCATCCCCTCTTCGAAAGCGACCTGCGGCTCCTTGATGAACTCGATGAGGAAACGCACGCCGAAAAGGCAGATGAGAAAAATGCCGAAGATTTCACCCCGGTAGAGTTTGTCGAGACGGTATTTGTATAGGGTCATCAGTCCGCAGCCGAGCAGGAGATAACTGAACGCCTCGTACAACTGGGTGGGATGCTTGGGCAAGGTCTCGCCGTTGCGCTCGAAGATGAAGCCCCAGGGCAGCGTCGTCACATCGCCGTAAATCTCGCTGTTGAAGAGATTGCCCAGGCGGATGGCGGCGCCGGCAAAGCACACGGGCATCACCAGTTTGTCCATAATCCAGAGGAAATCGAAATTGTACTTCCGGCCGTACTTGTGCGAATACCACCACATCGCCAGCAACAGGGCGACGGAGCCACCGTGACTGGCAAGCCCGCCCTTCCAGGGCTGGAAAATCTCCAGGAAGCCTTCCCAACTCGTCAGATAATAATCCGGCTGATAGAAGAGGCAGTGTCCCAGCCGCGCGCCGACAATGGTCGCAATCAACAAGGTGTACAGCAGCGGGTCGAGCAGTTTCTCCCAGGGAAGTCCTTCCCGGGTGAAGAAACCCTTGAAAATATAATAGCCCAGAATAAATCCCGACACGAACAGCAGGGAGTACCAGCGCAGCTCAAATCCGCCGAGCGAAAACAGGCAGGGATCGACATTCCAGTGGATGGCAAGCAGATTCATATTCTCTAACAAAATAAGAAAGGGCGGGAGAAAAAGAAAATCCTTCCCCCGGCCCTTCCGTCAATGAATTCCGTCTTACTCCCGGATAGCGGCAATGCCGGGCAGTTCGATGCCTTCGAGATACTCGAGCATCGCACCGCCGCCGGTGGAGACATAACTGACTTTCTTGGCGTAGCCCATCTGGGTCACGGCAGCGACGGAGTCACCACCGCCCACGAGGGTAAAGGCACCGTTTTCGGAAGTGGCCCTGGCCAGGATTTCGGCAATCTTGTTGGTTCCCTTCGCAAAGGCGGGAATCTCGAACACGCCGACCGGACCGTTCCAGAGGATGGTCTTGGAGGCCATAATGACTTTTTCCCATTCGGCGATGGTCGAAGGAGCGGCGTCCACGCCCTCCCACTCGTCGGGAATCTCGCTGTTCTTGCAGATGCGGGTGTTGGCATCGTTGGAGAAAGCGTCGGCGATGAGCACCTCGTCGGAGAGATACATCTTCACGCCTTTTTCGGCCGCCTTCTTGAGGATGTTGAGCGCGAGTTCCTGCTGGTCGTCCTCGCAGAGGGACTTGCCGATCTTGCCGCCCTGGGCCTTGATGAAGGTATAGACCATTCCGCCGCCGATGATCATATTGTCCACGACGTCGAAGAGGTGTTCGATGATGCCAATCTTGGAAGAGACCTTGGCTCCGCCGATGATGGCGGTGACGGGATGCTCGGGCGTCTTGAGCACGCGGTCGATGGCCTTGATTTCTCCCTCCATAATATAACCGAACATCTTGTCGTTAGGGAAATACTTGGCGATGAGGGCCGTGGAAGCGTGGGCACGGTGGGCCGTACCGAAAGCGTCGTTGATGTAGCAGTCGGCATAGGAAGCGAGTTTCTTGACGAACGCCTTCTGGCTCTCCTTGACGGCAGCCTTGGCGGCTTTCTTCTCTTCATCCGTAGCATCCTCGGCGAGGCCGCGGGGCTTGCCCTCTTCCTCGGCATAGAAGCGGAGGTTTTCGAGGACGAGCACGTCACCGGGCTTGAGGGCCGCCACTTCGGCGTCCGCCTTCTGGCAGTCGGCCGCGAAGGCGACCTTCTGGCCGAGCAATTCCTCGAGATGGGGCAGGATATGCTTGAGGGAGAACTTCTCCGTCACGCCCTTGGGACGTCCGAGGTGGGACATGATGATGAGGGACCCGCCTTTCTCCAGCACCTTCTTGAGGGTGGGAACGGCCGCCCGCATACGGGTATCGTCGGTAATCTGGAACTGCTCGTTGAGAGGAACGTTGAAATCGACGCGCACGATGGCTTTCTTGCCGGCGAAGTCGTAGGTGGAAATATTCTGTTGCATAGCGATAAATTTTTACAGGTTGGGGTTGACGGTCTTCCAGTCCTTGACGGCGGGGATGATGCCGAGTCCGATGATTTCGTCACGCATCTTGCAGAGGTGGGCATAGGAGGCTTCCAAATCCTTGATTTCGGAAAGGGTGCCGGCCGGCTCGCAGAAATGCACGCCCTGGGCGTCGATGACGGAAGGCATCGCCATCATCACATTGTTGAAGGTGCCATTGTTGACATAGCAGCCGGCGGGCCAGGTGAACTTTTCACCGCCCATCGCCGCCTCGATCATCTTCACAGCGTTGTAAGCCGGGCTCTGGAAGGAAGAACGGCCGCGCAGTTTGATGATGTTGGAGCCGCCCTGGACGGTTTCCTGCTTGATTTGGGCGAACTCCTCGGCGCTCAGACCCATCTGGGAGAGGGGCTTGCCGTCGATTTTGGCCTGGGAGGCGAACACCGCCATCGCTTCGCCGTGACCGCCGTAGGTCATCGCGCCCGTGACCTTGCTCTGGGGCACGCCGAACTTCTGGGCGAGGGCCGTCTGGAGACGGGTGGAGTCGAGGGCCGCGAGGGTCGTCACCTTTTCGGGGGCGAGGCCGGAGTGCAGCAACACGACCAGACCGGTGAGGTCGGCCGGGTTGAAAATCACGACGATGTGCTTGACATCGGGGCAGTATTTCTTGACATTCTTGCCGAAATCCTCGGCAATCTGGCAGTTGCCCTTGAGCAGGTCTTCGCGGGTCATCCCCTCCTTGCGGGGAGCGCCGCCGGAAGAAATGATGTATTTGGCATCCTTGAAGGCGACGGCGGGATCGGTGGTCCAGGTGATGTTGGCTCCGTCGAAAGCGCAGTGGTTCATCTCGGCGACCACGCCCAGCAGACCCGGCTCATACACGTCATACAAGCAGATGTTCGGGGTCAGTTTGAGCATCAGCGCCGTCTGGGCCATATTGGAGCCGATCATTCCGCCGGCTCCCACAATGACCAGTTTGTCATTCGTCAGATAATTCATAGCGATATTATTTTATTGATTCTTGGCAAAAATTTCACATTGCCGGAACAATGCGGATGCAAAGTTAAAAAAAAATCCTATATTTGCGGACGAATACTAACAAAAAGATGGAACCTCCGAGTCCGATAAGCACCCACATCAAGACGGATAGTCTCTCTGACGACCCGTTATCGTGCTGCATCCATATCCAACCCGAGACATACGCCCCGGCCGGAAGGCCGGAACATGGGGCATCGCCGTCTTCCCACGCAGGAGACGGCCGTACCGTTCTGTCTTAACACCTTTTTTATGGGACTTTATTTAAGAAAGAA
>CAMNQO010000185.1 GCA_946549475.1 uncultured Bacteroidales bacterium | reverse complement strand
TCGTGTCCCATATCTGGCCGAAAGGCGTGTCTTCCTGGAAACTTTCGATGGGACGCTTGATGTCCCCGAGGGTCTTGTCGTACTTGTCCTCCGCCATCAGTTGCAGGGCATCCATCCGGAGAATGTAGCCGGTGATGTATTCGTCGTTGCCGTCGTACACGGGGATGCGGCTGTGATGGTAGTAGCGGCGGTCCTTGTAGAAAGCCTTGACCGTCATCGATTCCGGCGCGATGGCGGCCACCACGCGGGGCGTCATCGCCTCGGAAGCCTTGATCTCGTCGATATTGATGACATTCTGGATAATCTCGTTCTCGTCTTCGTCGAGTTGTCCGGACTCCTCCGCCACATCGGCCATCGCGCCCACTTCTTCGCGGGAAATGGTGTTGCTTTCCTGCTGCTTGGGCGTAATCCAGCGTTGCAGGCTCTCCACACAGAGGACGATGGGATAGAGACAGAATATCAAAGCCTTGATGATGACGGCCGCAGGGCCCATCAGGGATTTCCAGCGGGTGGTGCCGATGGTCTTGGGAATAATCTCGGAGAAAACCAGGATGAGGATGGTCGTGACGATGCTGACCAGACCGAACCAGGCGCTGCCGAAGACCGCCGTCGCCTGGGCACCCACACCGGCCGCGCCGATGGTGTTGGCGATGGTGTTGAGCGAGAGGATGGCGGCGAGCGGACGGGAAGAGTCCTGCTTGTACACCTTCATCAGGACTGCCGGCTTATATCCCTCTTCCTCGCGGAGCGTGATATAGGACAGAGGGGTGCTCATCAGCGTCGCCTCAAGGATGGAGCATAGAAAAGAAATGCCCATCGCACCCAGCAAAAATATCAGCAGTAAGGTCATACCGGCTGCAAAGGTAGCAAAAGATAAAATAATTTCAAAGGTCAAAATCAATCACTATATTTGCGAAAGATAACAATCTTTATCTGTTTTCAATTACGCAAAACAGATATTATATTTGTACTTATCAGGTATCGGCGTTATAGCGGAATGAAAAGGAAAGACATAAAAAACAGCACGGAAAGCGACAAGGAACTTGTCAGCGGCATCATCAAAGGCGATGTCTGCTGTTTTGAGAAACTTTACTGGCGCTACTACCCCCGCCTGCTGACTTTCGTCAAAGGGATGGTCAAGGATGCCGGGAAAGGCCAGGACATCACCCAGGATATCTTCATGAATCTGTGGAACTACCGTGAAAGCCTGGACGCCAACCTGTCCGTCAAGAATTTTCTTTTCGTTTCCGCCCGCAACCGCATCATCAATCATTTCAAGTCCCGGACCCGGACATCCACGGTCCTGGTGCCGGAATACCCGGATATCGCTCCATCCCGGCTGAGCACGCCGTACGACCTGACGGAGTTCCATCTGACGCGCGACCACATCATGGCCGCCGTCACGAAGATGCCCCAGCGGCGTCAGGCCATCTTCCGGCTCAACAAACTGGAAAACATGGACAAGGAAGAGATCGCCAAGATGATGGGACTGTCGGTCAGGACGGTGGACAAACACCTCGAACTGGCCAAAAAAGACATCAAGAACGCACTTAACTGAGGGATATGGACGACAAGGACAGAATCAAGGAATACTTGAAACGGGAGCGTGCCGGTGCAAAGGAGCAAGACGCCTTCGAAGAGTGGATTGCGGGCAGCGGAACCGATCCGGATGTCAGTTCTTCCCTGTATGACGCTTTCATCAAGACGGAGGAAGGCCTGCCCGGAGAAGAGCAGATCACCGACTCCTTCAACCGTCTCCTGCAGGATCTCGGCGGCTCCTTCGAGTCGTTCCGGAAAAAATACGACCGCACCCGCCGGCTGGGCATCATCGCCCTGGTCAACGGCGTGGCGGCTGTCCTGGCCGTCCTGTTCGGGCTGTGGGGATGGCTGGGCCGTACACCGGCACCGCAGCAGGAACTGACGGCCGACAGCGGATGGACGGAGTTGTATGTCCCTTATGGCAGCAGCGACTCGCTCGCGCTGGACGACGGCACGCGGCTGTACCTGAGCGCCGGGACACGCATCACCTATCCCCGCCGGTTCGACCCCCGCATGCCGACCCGCGAGGTGTTCCTGGACGGGGAAGCCTTCGCCCAGGTCAGCCGCAACCCGCAGTGCCCGTTCGTCATCCACAGCCACCTTTCCACCGTCACGGTGCGGGGAACGACATTCCGCTACAAGAATTACCAGGAGGAGGACGGCCTGTCCCTGATCCTGGAAAACGGCTCCGTCGAAATGGAGGTGGTCTCCGGCGGACAGGCCCGCAAGATGGAACTCGTTCCGGGCAACAGCCTGCGTTTCGACAAGGCCAGCGGAGACATCACCATCACCGACATCGACACCGCCCTGCTCCAGGCCGCCCGGGGCAACAGCCTTCAGTTCTACGATTGCAGCCTGAAAGAAATCGCCCTGGCCCTGGAGCGCAAATTCGGCGTCCGCATCTACATCGAAAGTCCTGAACTGGCCCGGGTACGCTACTACACCTACCTGTCGGAAGAGGAAGACGACCCGGCCAAAATCCTTCGCGCGATGGACGGCGAAGGCCACATGAAGATAGAACGAAACAATCATATCATAACCATTTCCAAAAGAAAATAACCTATGCCCAAGAAATTGTTATTGTCAGCACTTGCAGCCTTGCTCTGCCTGACGCTCCCGGCACAGAATGGCTCGTTGAAAGTCACGGGCGTCACCGTGCAGGAAGCCATCTACGCATTGAGCGAGAGCCAGGGATGGTCCGTCTCCGTCAAGAGCACGGATGCCGATCTCAGCCGCAAGATTTCCGTCAATCTGGAAAACCGGCCCATCGACGAAGTGCTTTCGGCCATCTTTGCCGGACAGGATGTGAGTTGGACCGTCAGCGGCAAATTCATCACCGTCACCAAAAAAGCCGCCCCGAAAAACTTCGAGGGACTGGTCATCGATGAAAACGGCGAACCGCTCATCGGCGTCAGCCTGCTTGTCACCGGCACCCAGAACGGCACATTCACGGACATCGACGGCAAATTTGTCTTCGAGAATCCCCGTTATCCTTTGAATCTGACCGTCTCCTACATCGGATTCGAGGACCAGAATGTCACCATCACCGGCAAGGAAGCCCAGCCCTGGACCCTGACGATGGGCTCCTCGGCCTCGGCCCTCGACGAAGTGGTCGTCGTCGGCTATGGCACGCAGAAGAAGTCGAGCCTGTCGGGTGCCGTGGCCATCGTCAGCGGCAAGGAAATCAACTCCCGCCCGGTGGTCTCCGCAGCCAACGCCCTGCAGGGCGCCGACCCTTCGATGAACATTTCCTTCGGGACCGGTTCTCCGGAAGGCGGGTACAATCTCAACATCCGAGGTACGATCTCCCTCAACGGCGGCAGCCCGCTCGTACTGGCGGACGGCGTCGAGGTGGAACTCAGCCAGATCAACCCGAACGACATCGAGTCGGTCTCCGTCCTCAAGGACGCC
>CAMNQO010000184.1 GCA_946549475.1 uncultured Bacteroidales bacterium | reverse complement strand
GCCTGGCGGCTCAAGTGGCATCTGGTCCAAGGCGGTAGGAAGCAGCAGTTCTTTCTCGTATTCCTGGAACTCCACGAACAAAGGCATGAACTTCTCCGGCAAGTTCGGCAGCGCCGGTACGATTTGGTATCCTGCTTCGGGTTGTCTGGGCGGCGGCAGCTTGGGCAATGTCGGCTACTACGGCTACTGGTGGTCCTGTACGCCTGATGGCTACTACGCGTACTACCTCTACCTCGGCAGCAGTGGCAATGTCACCCCGTCGGGCCGCTACTACCGGGCCTACGGCCGATCCGTCCGTTGTCTCCAAGAATAATGAAAATGAAGCGTATTAAGCGAGAGAGCGTAAGCGTTGCGGGAGCGAGGGCCGGACAGGCTCCCCGAAAGGGAGCGCGAACGGATGCTTTTTACGGAGTGAGCGCCCCTTCGGAATGACCTGTGGGGAAGGTGAAAGCTATGTTGCTGTTTATAAGGTATTTATTGTAAAATGACCTATGCGTTTTTATATAGGTCAAATGGTATTAACGAAATGATTATGAGGATTTTAATGCTCACCTCTAAAAGGATTGTCTCGTGCTGTCTTGCCTTGGCAGCCATTCTGCCCCCGGCGGGCTGCACGCAGGAGCAGGCGGAGCCGCAGGTGCCGATAGCGATTGAGGGAGACTACGCCTTTTGGAAGAAGACGCCTTCATCCGTCGAAAAAGAAGGATATGCGTACACCTACTCCTTCCTTCATTTTGAGAACGGAAAATGCGCGCAATGGTCTTCGGTCAGCGCCTGCCCCTATGCCGACGGAGCCTTGTGGGAGTATAACGGGGCGAATTGGACCCATTTTGCCCTGGCCGCCAGTCAGGCGGACCTCAAGATTCGTTTGGGAGATGTGGTGATGCGGGACGACAAATTGTATATCAACGGGCAGTTTTGCCCTCCCATCCGACAATTCAGCAAGGACTGCTATTCGACCCTCGTTCCCGAAGTCCGGCAACTGGAAGTGGGGGCCTCCCCGGCAGCCTGCCGGATTGGCTGCGAGATTCAGCGCCGGCTGGGACAAAACAAACTGTCAGCCTATTGTTATGCCGATTGGGTGAAAAATCTTTGGATAGAAGGCGACAATGTCCGTTTTGACGTGACGCAAATGACCGGTTGGACAGAACGGACGGCATACCTGCGTCTTTCCTGTCCCGGAGCGCAGGATGTCCTCGTAGCGATTTGCCAGCGGGACGACCTTCCGGAAATCCGTCTGGCCGCCACCTCGCAGGAAGTCTCCTCTGAGGGCGGTTCCTACTCTTTTGTTTATGAGATTCGTAACCTGCAAAGCGAAACGGCCCTGACGGCGATCGCGGCGCAGGACTGGGTGACTGCCATCGCCGTCACACCCAATGCGGTGTCCTACAAAGTGGCGGAAAACGCCTCTTTCAGTCCCCGGACGGCCGTTATCCGTTGCTCCTACGGCACCCGGGCGGTCGAGAAGGAATTTACCGTCCTGCAGCAAGGCAAGCCGCTGGACATACAAGGCGATTATGTGTATTGGAAAACTATCCAGCCTTCCTTTAACGAAGATGGGTACGCCTTCATCGGGAGTTATCTCCATTGGGCGGACGGGAAATGCGAACAATGGTCGTCGGCCGGGACCTGTCCCTATGCCGATGAAACCTTGTGGGAGTACGACGCACGGAACTGGCGGCAAGAATTCGTCTCGGACAAAATCGCGGAGATACAAAGCCGGCTGGGAGAACTCGGTACAGACAACGGCAAACTCTTCGTAGGCGGCATCCTCTGTCCTGCCCTCAGCCGCTTCGAACCGGGCTTTTACTCGACCCTTGTTCCCGAAGTCCTGCAAGTGGAAGCGGGGGCTCAATCGGGCTCTTATGAACTGAATGTCCAGGTTCAGCGCCGGCTGGGACACAGTCCGCTTTCCGTCACTTGTGATGCGGATTGGGTGACCAACCTTCGCGTCGAAAACGACAATATCTGTTTTGATGTGGCAGCCTTGCCGGACGGGTCGGAACGGACGGCCCATCTGCGTCTTTCCTGTCCCGGGGCGCAGGATGTCCTCGTGGCGATTCACCAGCAGAAACCTCAGGAATCCCTTTCGCTGGATAAAGAAGAATTGACCCTGTGTGTCGGGGAGGATTATACGCTGACCGCTACGGTGTTTCCGCCGGATATGTCCCTTGTCTGGTCTTCCAGCAATCCCATGGTTGCTTCCGTCAACCAGAGCGGGACTGTTTACGCGCATCAGGCAGGTACGGCCGTGATTATGGTGGCCGGGGCGGAGGGGAGCCCGAAGGCCAGTTGTGCGCTGCAAGTCGTGAAAGTGACGCCGGAGTTTGAAGTCTCGCCCCTTACCCTTTCCGTTGCTGAAGATGCAACAGGCGCTATTGTCATTCATTCCAATTCCGACTGTCAATTCCTTGCCGCCTCTTCCGATCCGTCCGTCGCTACCGTTTCGGTCAATGGAAAAACGGTTTTTGTGACAGGAAAATCTCCTGGCACGGCCGAAATTACCATAGCGTGTCAGGAAACAGCATCCTATGTTGCAGTCCCTGCAAAGACTTGCCAGGTCATAGTAACCCATAAACCGTCCTTTACGCATAATGCCAATTGCTATCTGATTGCAGCGCCGGGAACCTATACCATCCGTACAGTCAAGGGCAATTCGTCCGTCCCGGTCGGTGAAGTGGCCTCCGCACAAGTGCTGTGGGAGTCCTTCGGCACCTCTTCGGCCCCCTCGAAAGGGGATATCGTAGCAAGCGTAACCTACACGGCAGGCAGCGGTTCTTCCGCCGGCACCATCACCTTCTCCACACCTTCGACTTTGCGAAACGGCAACGCGCTTATCGCGGCCAAGGATGCCTCCGGCAATATCCTCTGGTCCTGGCACATCTGGGTGTGCAGCGGCTACGACCCAGTCGCCACAACCCATACCTACTACAACAATGCCGGAGTGATGATGGACCGCCATCTCGGCGCGACCTCCGCCACACCCGGCAATATCGGTGCTTTCGGACTGCTGTATCAGTGGGGGAGGAAAGATCCGTTCCTGGCCAGCAGTGACGCATCGACACCGGTCCGGGCCGCATCGACCTACACTTGGCCCCCGGCGCAAGAATCTGACGAGACCATCGGTACGATTGCTTATGCGACTTCACATCCGACGACTTTCATCAAGTACAATACCAATAATTCTGACTGGTATTATGCCGATGACGATACAAGCGACTCCCGTTGGCTTCCGGTTAAAACGATTTACGACCCCTGTCCGGACGGGTGGCGCGTGCCGGATGGCGGAAGCAATGGCGTGTGGGCGACAGCAAGAGGCAGCGACAAATTTTTTGGCAACAATTGGGATGCTGCCAACAAGGGAATCAATTTCAGCGGCAAGTTCGGCAGTGCGGCGATGATCTGGTATCCGGCGGCAGGATATATGATTTACAACAGCGGAGAATTGTCCGTCGGAATGGACG
>CAMNQO010000183.1 GCA_946549475.1 uncultured Bacteroidales bacterium | reverse complement strand
TCGAACACGAACAAGTCTATGCGGGCGTCAGTTACGGGACCCTGAAAAGTGAAGTCCGGCGCATCTGGGACAAAGGGAATGTCATCATCTTCGATGTCGATGTCAAGGGAGCATGGCATCTCAAGCAATATTTCAAGGAAAAAGCCCTCGCCATCCTGGTCAAAGCGCCGTCTGCGGAAGAGTTGCGCCGGCGGCTGACCGCCCGGGGTACCGACTCCCCCGAGGCTGTCGAGGAACGGCTTGCCAAGGCGCAGGTGGAACTGGATTTTGCGGAAGGCAAATTTGACCGTACCCTGGTCAACGACAAGTTGGAAGACACTTTTGCGCAGGCGGAAGAGATGGTGGACACCTTCCTGAACGCGGAATGAGCGGAGATACGGCCCCGATGCCCCGGCCGGACAGCGGCCTGACGGTCCTCTACAGCGGCTCTTTCAATCCGCTGCACATCGGCCATCTGGCCATCCTGCGGGCCCTGTGCGGACGGGAGGATGTGGAGCAGGTCCTGCTGACCGTCTCCCCCAGGAATCCCCTGAAGGAAAACATCTCTGAAGCCTCTGCGCAGGCCCGTCTGCAAGCCGCCCGGGAAGCCCTGGCCCGTCATCCCGAACTGGGCGGAAAAGTGTCGGTCTGCGACATCGAGTTCCGCCTTTCCCCGCCCTGGTACACCATCCGTACCCTGGACGCCCTCACGGGAAAGCAAGGCGGCGCTGCGCCGGGCGGACAGCCGGAGCAAGGAGGCGCAGCGCCGGACGGTGGACAGCCGGCAGCGGACGGCGGAACGGCTCCGGACAATTGCACGGCTCCGGACGACAGAAAGGCGGCAGGCCTCTGCCTGGCGGTCGGCGGGGACCAGTTGGCGGACTTCCGGAGATGGAAGGATTACGGGCGCATCCTGCGGGAATACGGCTTGCTGGTCTTTCCGCGTGCCGGATATGACAGCACCGCCCTGCGCGAAGACCTGCTGCGGGAAGACGCCTCCTACCGCATCATTCTGATCGATGCGCCACAGGTGGACATTTCCTCCACCGACATCCGCGAGGGGCTCGTTTCTGACCCGCAGTCATTCCTGATGTAGCCTCTCCTTTTTTTTCACAGGACTGCTCTTTTGTCCACCCCGTACGGAGAAAAGTCAGAAAAAAGAAAAATTTTTTCCGTTTTGTCAATTTGCAACTTCTTTCTTTTGCAAGTGTGCGGCGGCAGGTGCATCTTTGCAGAAAAAAAATGAAAATCGCGCAAATGTCCAGCGGGGAACGGCCCCGCGAAAAAATGATGCAATCCGGAGCGAAGAGCCTGTCCGATGCCGACCTGATCGCCATCCTGCTGCGGACGGGGACCCCGAGCGAAAGCGTACTTGACATCTCCCGGAAACTCCTTGCGGACTGCGAGGGATATCTGACGGAACTGTCCGCCCGCTCCATCGAGAACCTGGCTTCGGTCAAAGGCATCGGCCAGACCAAGGCCATCACCTTGTGCGCCGCCTTTGAACTGGGCCGGAGGATGGGAGAAGAGAAGTTCCGCCACCGCAAGAAAGCCATCGGGCAGGCACGGGACATTTACGAAATCTTCGGACCGGCGCTCAAGGGCGCCTCCCGGGAAGAATGTTGGGTCGCTTTCCTCAACCGTGCGCAGTATCTCATCGGCAAGGAAAGAATCAGCCAGGGAGACGACATCTCCACCATTTTCAATGTGGGCATGATTGTCCGGCGCAGCGTGGAACGGCAGGCCCGGAAGATCGTCATCGTTCACAACCACCCTTCCGGCAATCCAGTGCCGGGGAAAGCGGACCTGACGGAGACACAGAAATTGAAAGAGGCGCTGGGGCCCTTCAATATCCGCCTGCTCGACCATGTCGTCATCTGCGACGACTGCTTCTACAGTTTCTGCGACGAACGCATCTACCCGGCGCGATAGCGGGCGGCGACGCCCGACGGAAGGAAGCGGGGGAGGCGGAAGAGCCTAACGGTATTTGTCGGCGCGACTGACCAGGGCCTGACGGAGATCGGACCAGCGATAGTAAGGGCCGCTGACGGGCGTGAGCCCCTTCAGGCGCATTTCACCTTCGTTATGCAGCACTTTCACCAGGATGTCATCTTCGACGGTGGCAGCGCCCGAGGCGCCTTCCGGACTCTTGTGATAGAAAATCATCTGGAGATTGCTGGCTTTGGAGAGCCAGCGGACATCCAAGAATCGGTCATTGACCTCTTCCATGGTCAGACCGACAGGAAAGTCCTCGAACTCGAAATAACTGATCAGGGTCATCAAAGGCGTATCATGTCCGAAACGGAGGTCGGCGGCCGGTACTCCGGCGGCACAGGAGCCGGCCTGCCACGCAGCGAGGGCACGGTCGGCTTCCACGACGATCGTATCAACCAGGGGCGTAAAAATCCGCATCCGTTCATGACCGATTCCGGCCGGATTGGAGTTATTCATGTATGAGAAGGTATTGGCACGCGCCCAGACGGCCATGATTTCCTCTTCCGTAAAGAAGCCCAGGCCCTGTACCGGGTCGTCCAGATTGATACCGGGGGCCAGGGTACGGAACAAGGCCAGCAAAAATCCTTTCGCCCCGCCGTCAGGCACTTTTTTGAAAATCCGCGCGACTATCGGTCCGTCGTCCAGCGGGAAGGCCTCGTTGACCATCCGGGTAACGCGGGCCGTCCGCTCCGGGTCCTTGGTGTTCATCCACTGCGCATAACTGTCCGCACAATCCAGGCGGATATTCAAACGCGGCTGGAGACTTTTGAGCGTCATCGTGAAGTTGGCCATGCTCATGATGCAGCGGGGAACCGTCGTGGAGCGGCAATTGACACGGGCTTCACCCTGGAAGACCCCGGGAAAACGGGCATACATCCGGCTGGCGATACCGGCATGCTGGGCAGCCCCCATCCGGGTGAGCATCCCGACGCGGCCGTCCGTCTGGACCTTGACTTTCATCAGGGTGTCGTAAAGCCGGAGCCCGGTCTCGGTCAGATTGCCCTCCTCATAGGCCGCCTGCATCAGTTTCATCACTTTGACCATGGGAGCGTCATTGTGGATGGTCCGGGAGCCATGCCGACCGTAATGGCTGATATAAAACGGCTTATACCCTTTGGGAGCCGGCGTATCTTCGTCCGCGAGGCAGAGGTACGGATGCATCTCGTTGTGGGTAATGGTGGGGTCCTGCGCAAACAGTTCCCGGACAGAGCGGGTCAAGTCCAGGGATGTGCGTGCCTCACCGGGACAATAGGCCGGCGTATTGCTGTTACAGGCAGTGACACCCGTCAGCGTCATGAGCACCGCCAGGCACGGAACAAAGCGGGCACGGAAAAGAAAAGGTCGTTTCATTCGACAGAAGTTTATAAATGAATCTTTCAAAGTTAAGAATTTTTCTTGACTTTTTCCAAAAAGTAACTATCTTTGCAACTCCAAATGAACATGGTGCCCGTAGTTCAGTTGGTTAGAGCGTCAGATTGTGGTTCTGAATGT
>CAMNQO010000182.1 GCA_946549475.1 uncultured Bacteroidales bacterium | reverse complement strand
AGATCTCGTCCCGGTTGATGTACAGTTGGATGCGGCCGCTCTCGTCCTGCAATTCAGCAAAGGAAGCAGCGCCCATAATGCGCCGGGACATCAGGCGTCCGGCCAGGCACACGTCCTGCATATTGTTTTTCTCCGGGTCAAAGCCGTCGGCGATGCCCTGTGCGCTCGCATTGACGGGATAAAGGGCTGCGGGATAGGGGTCAATGCCCAATTCACGGAGCCTCGCGAGGGACTCGCGACGCAACAATTCCTGCTCACTGAAATTCTGTTCCATCATTCCTAAAGTTTTACGCGCTGCAAAGATAAGCAAATATTCATCACGACAGCCCCACTTCGGCCTTCATCTCACGAATCAGGTCAAAAGCCTGCAAAGGCGTGAGGTTGTTGAGGTCGGTCGCGGCCAGTTTGTCCCGGATGGACGAGAGCGTGGGATCGTCGAGTTGGAAAAAGGACAGTTGAAGAGCTCCGTCGCTCTCGACCCGGCCTGCCGGAGTATTGTAGGGTTTGATCATCTTCGGGCGGGGCTTGGACGCGTCTTTTTTCTCCAACGCATCCAGGGTCTTGCGGGCGGACGCGATCACTTCCCTGGGCAGGCCGGCCATCTGCGCCACATGGATGCCGAAACTCTTTTCCGCACCACCGGGAGCGATTTTCCGTAAGAAAATGACCTTGTCGTCCGTCTCCTTTACCTTCACATGGAAATTTTTGATACGCGGGTAGAGCCCCTCCATATCGTTCAGTTCGTGGTAGTGCGTGGCAAAAAGCGTCTTGGCTCCCTTGCCGTATTCGTGGATGTATTCGACAATCCCTCGGGCGATGCTCATGCCGTCAAAGGTCGCCGTACCGCGGCCGATCTCGTCGAGCAGCACCAGCGAGCGCCTGGACAGGTTGTGGAGAATCATCGCGGTCTCCAGCATTTCCACCATGAAGGTGGATTCTCCCCTTGAAATATTGTCACTGGCCCCCACACGCGTGAAAATCTTGTCGCACCAGCCGATATGCGCCTGCCGGGCCGGAACGAAACAGCCGATCTGCGCCATCAGGACGATGAGAGCCGTCTGCCGCAGCAGGGCGGACTTGCCCGCCATGTTCGGACCGGTCAGCAGAATGATCTGCTGCGAGCCGCTGTCCAATAATATATCGTTGGGAATATATTCCTCTCCATTCTCCATCAGGGTCTCGATCACGGGATGGCGGCCGTCGCGGATATCGATGCCGTATCCTCCGTCAACCAGCGGCCGGCAATAGTGGTTGGACCGGGCCAGAAAAGCAAAAGAGGACAACAAATCCAGACGGGCGAGGATGCGGCAGTTGGCCTGGATCTCCACGATTTTCGCCTGGATTTTACCGACCAGAGCAGCATAAATCTCGCTTTCCAGCACATAGATTTTCTCTTCCGCCCCGAGTATCTGCTCCTCGTAATGTTTGAGTTCTTCGGTGATATAACGCTCGGAAGAGACCAGCGTCTGCTTGCGCGTCCACTCGGCAGGCACCTTGTCTTTGTGTCCGTTGCGCACCTCCAGATAGTAGCCGAAAACATTGTTGTAGCCCACCTTCAGGGAGGGAATCCCCGTGCGCTCGATCTCGCGTTGCTGAATCTCGATGAGCACTTGCTTGCCTTCGCGGGAGAGATGGCGCAAGGCGTCCAGTTCTTCGTTCACGCCCGGGGCGATAATATCTCCCTTGCCCGGCATCGCGGCCGGATCGGGGCAAAGGGTCTGCAAAATGGTCTGCGACAAATCCTCGCAATCATGTACCTGCTCCAGCATGCGGTCCAGCGCCTCAATCCCCGAATCCTTGCACAAATCCAGAATGGGACGCATCTGTCCCATCCCCCGGCCCAGTTGCAAGGTCGCCCGAGGCAGGATCTTACCGGCGGCCGCCCGGGCCAGCAGACGCTCGATGTCGCCGAGGTCGGACAATTTCTCCCGCAAAGCGGCCAGTATATCCGGGTGAGAGAGGAAAAAATCCACGCAGTCATAGCGGGCATTGAGTTCCTGCACATCCATGATCGGCAGGGACAGGGAGCGGCGCAGTTCACGGGCCCCCAGCGGAGACGCGCTCTTGTCCATCACATCGACCAGCGCCACGCCGTCCCGCCCGGAAGCGGACTGAAAGACTTCCAGATTTCTCAGGGTGAACTGGTCCATCCACACATATTGTCCCTCGTCGATGCGGCTGATACTGCAAATATTTTTGAGCCCCGCGTGATGCGTCTGTTCCAGATAATGGAGCAAAGCCCCGGCCGCCGTAACGCCCAGCGGCTTTTTTTCGACCGCATAACCGCGCAGGCTGTCCGTCTGCAACTGCTTTTTGAGTTTTTCGACGGCATTGTCATAGACGAAAGCCCACTCTTCCAGGATGGAAATATAGAAAGGACCCGGGATGCGCTCTTTGAGCATCCGCTCATACTCCCTCGGGAACAGCAACTCTTTGGGGGCAAAACTGTCAATCAGGGAGACCACATACTCCGGAGAGCCTTCCGAGAGTTGGAAACTGCCTGTGGAAACATCCAGGAAAGCGACCCCGAAACGCTTGTCCCGCCCCACGCAGACGGCTGCGATATAGTTGTTTTCATTTTGCTTGAGCAACTGCTCGTTGAGGGCCACGCCCGGGGTCACGAGTTCCGTAATCCCGCGTTTGACGATGTTTTTGGTGAGTTTCGGATCCTCCAGTTGGTCGCAGACCGCCACCTTGTGGCCGGCCAGCACCAATTTCGGAAGATAGGTCTCTATCGAATGATAAGGAAAACCGGCCATGGCCGTTTCCAGTGCGTTGGAGCGACGCGTCAGGACGATACCCAGAATCTTGCTGGCAACCACGGCATCCTCGCCATAGGTCTCGTAGAAGTCTCCGCAACGGAAAAGCAGCAGCGCCTCGGGGTGTTGTGCCTTGACGCTGTAAAACTGTTTCATCATCGGAGTCAACTCGCCGTCCGCCATGGTTTTGTTCGTTTATCTGTCACACATGATTTCCATTGCCGCGCATCGCGCCCCGCAGCATTCCATACGGCAATAGCCATGCCCATCTAGCCCCGGGACCTGTGCGCAAAGATACGAAAAACAAAGCGACTTCCGCGCAATAATTGGATTATTCCCAAAAATTTTGTATTTTCGCAGACTATTTATAAAAATCAAGATATGGCCGAAATGTTAAATTCAAAGATTCCTGAAGGTCCTTTGGCAGAAAAGTGGTCAAAGCATAAAGCAGGCATCCGCGTTGTCACCCCCGGCAACAAACGGAAACTCGATATCATCGTGATCGGTACCGGCCTTGGCGGAGCATCCGCAGCAGCCTCCCTCGGAGAACTCGGATACAATGTCAAGGTTTTCTGTATCAGCGACTCTCCCCGCCGCGCGCACTCCATCGCGGCCCAAGGAGGTATCAATGCCGCCAAGAACTACCAGAACGACAACGACTCCATTTACCGTCTTTTCTACGAGACCATCAAGGGAGGTGACTACCGCAGCCGCGAGGC
>CAMNQO010000181.1 GCA_946549475.1 uncultured Bacteroidales bacterium | reverse complement strand
CGATATAGATGTATTCCATCCCGCACATCATCCGGCGTTTGAACTGGGAATAATCCCGGCAGCGCAGGCCCTTTTCGTCGATGGTGACGACTTCGCCGGGCTGCACGTCGCGGACGAGGGTCGCGCCGATCAGTTCAAAGGCGCAACTCTCGCTGCTCACCACATATCCGTCGCTCAGTTTGCCGATGCACAGCGGTTTGATGCCGTATTTGTCCCGGCAGGCATAGATGCGGTTTTTGGTCATGATAATGAAGGCAAAACCGCCTTCCATCATATTGAGCGCCCGGATGATGTTGAAAATCCGGTCTTCCGAATATTCCTTTTTAATCAGGTTGGCCAGCAATTCGCTGTCCGTCGAAGAGTGGAGGATGACTCCCCTGTTTTCCAGAAACTCCCGGATTTCCGGCCCGTTGACCAGGTTGCCGTCACCGGCGACGCACAGGTCGCCTCCCTTGTGGTGGAAATACAGCGGCTGCACATTGTCCAGTCCTCCGCGTTCGGCATTGGCATACTGGGTCGTCCCCAGACCGATGTGACCGTTCATGGCGGTCAGGCGCTCTTCGTTGAAAATCTCACTGATCAGCCCCAAGCCTTTGTGGTGAAGATACTTGCCATTTTCGTCGAAGACGGCGATGCCGGCCCCTTCCTGCCCCCGGTGCTGGAGACCGTGGAGGCCGTAATAAATCACGGACGATGCCTTGGAGGCACCATAAACAGCAAAAACTCCCATTTTATTCTTTGCTTAAACGATCATACACTTCCTTGTATCCGTCCACGATATAGCCCAGATCCTGACGGAAACGGTCTTTGTCCAGTTTTTTACCGGTGGCGATATCCCACAGGCGGCAACGGTCGGGACTCAGTTCGTCCGAAAGGATGATGGTCCCCTCGGGCGTACGGCCGAACTCCAGTTTGAAATCAATCAGATTGATGCCGGCCTTGAAAAAACGCTTGAGGAGTACCTCGTTGATTTTCCGGGCGGTGGCGTCAATCGTCTGAAGTTCGGGATAACTCGCCAGACCGAGGGCGACCGCCTGGTCCTGGTTGATGAGCGGATTGTCCAGTTCGTCGGTATTGTAGCGCAAATCCACAATCACATTGGGACATTTCACGCCCTCCGCGATATTGAGCCGTCGGGAAAGCGTACCGGCAAACCAGTTGTGGACCACGACCACGATATTGACCCATGCGATACGGCGACACAACTGCTCGCGCTCGTCAATCAGGCTGACAAAGTGGTTTTCAATGCCGTTTGCGGCCAGTTCCTCAAACAACAGCGCGGAGATCTTGTTGTTGTAAACGCCGATGCCCTCGAAACGGGCTCGCTTGATGTTGTTGTAGGCCGTGGTCACATCCTTGTATCGGATGATGACTTTATCCGGATCATCGGTCGCATAGATCTGCTTCTCATTGCCATCGTAGAGCAGTTCTTTTTTGGTGTAGAGATTTGTCATTTATTTATAGGATTTCTGAAATATTCCACGGCATTTTCCATCAGGGGCTGGTATAATTCCTCTTCGATGTTCTTGAACACATGGGGCTCATAGCGTTCCGTATGGCCCATTTTGCCCAGAATCTGTCCGCTCGGGTCCAGGATGCCCTCGATGGCATAATTGGAACCGTTGGGGTTGAAGGGCGAGCGCATCGTGGGCTCTTCCGTGACGGGATCGACATAGCGGAAAGCCACCTGGCCGTTCTCGAAGAGTTGCCGGGCCAGCGCCTCGCTTACCATGAACTTGCCCTCTCCGTGGCTCACCGCGATGGTATGGAGGTCGCCTTTCTTGAAGCCCTTGAGCCAAGGCGATGCGGTGGAGGCCACACAGGTAGTCGCCATCTGGGACACATGGCGGTTGATGTCGTTGCGGAAGAGCGTCGGGGCGTCTGCCGTCACCGTACCCGTCTTTCCGTACGGAAGCAATCCGCTCTTGACAAGCGCCTGGAAGCCGTTGCAGATGCCCAGGATCAGGCCGCCGCGTCCCAGCAGACGGTCGATGGCCGCCGAGACTTTCCCGTTGCCGATGACGCTCGCGATGAACTTGCCGCTGCCGTCCGGCTCATCTCCGGCCGAGAAACCGCCGCAGAAAGCCAGGATGTGGCACTGGTCGATCTTTGCGCACATCTCGTCAATGGAGGAAAGCACGTCCTCCGGGGTCAGGTTGCGGAAGATGGTCGTAACGACCTCGGCACCGGCCTTGCGGAAGGCTTTGGCGGTGTCATAATCGCAGTTGGTGCCCGGGAAGACGGGCAGATAGGCCAGCGGATGCTCCACCTTCTCTCCTTTGTAGCGGACGGCTCTTCTGGCTCTGGCTTCTTTGAAGCCTTTGGGCGTAAGCGACTTGGAGGCTGCCTCCGCCACGGGCGGATAGACCTTGGCGTAGCGGTTCCCGTAGGCCTCGTACACCTTTTGCGCGGAGATGTTCTCGCCGTTGATGCGCAGGAAGCCGTCCTCCCCTGTCGTCACATTGCCCAGCAGCACGGCGGCAGGATGATCGAGGGGCTCCTGACTCTCGACGACCATCGAGCCGTAGGACAGGCCGAAGAGCGTCTGCTCGTCCACCGTCACATCGACGCCGAAAAGGTTGCCCATCGCCATTTTGGCCAGGGCTTCCGCCACGCCGCCGAATCCCACGGACCAGGCGGAGACGATGTTTCCGGACCCGATCTGCGCGTGTACATAGTCCCAATGGGCCTTGAGCGCATCGGTATCGGGCATATAGTTGCTCAGGGGTGTATGTTTGACCAGATACAGGTAATTGCCTTCCCACTTGAGTTCGGGAGAAATCACCTTGCCGGCATCGACCGTCGTCACTCCGAAGGCGACGAGGGTGGGCGGGACATGGATATCTTCGAAGGTGCCGCTCATCGAATCCTTGCCGCCGATGGAGGGAAGGCCGAGGGCCACTTGCATCTTCAGGGCGCCAAGCAGGGCGGAAAGCGGTTTTCCCCAGGTATGGGGGTCATCGGTCATGCGCTCGAAATACTCCTGGTAGGAGAAACGCATGCCGGACCACTCCCCGCCGGCGCAGACCGCCTTGGTGCAGGCTTCCACGACCGCATAGGCCGCGCTGTGATAAGGACTCCAGCGGGCGATGGCGGGGTTGTAGCCGAAAGCGAGGATGCTCGCCGTGTCGGTATAGCCGTCCGTGGGCAATTTCTGGACGGAGACCTGGGTCTCGGTACTCTGCATCACACCGCCGTAGGGCATCAGGACGGTGCTGCGGCCGATGGTGGCGTCGAACATCTCCACCAGTCCTTTCTGGGAAGCCACATTGGGGCTTGACAGACAGGACGTCATCTTGTCTTCCAAAGTGTCGCCCTCATAGTCCCGGTAAAAAGGATCGACGGCTTCCACGGAGGCGATGCAGGCTTTGCCGTAGTGCCTGGCGCCCGCGCTGTCGATAAACTCGCGGGAGAGGTCGCACACGAGGCAGTCGCCCTTGAACATGCGCATCCGGCCCCGGTCGGTCACATAGGCCACTTCGGTGACCTCGATGTTGTCCCGGCGGCAGTATTCCATCATC
>CAMNQO010000180.1 GCA_946549475.1 uncultured Bacteroidales bacterium | reverse complement strand
TATGGTCGAACGTGAAGGATTCCCAGGGAAGGTCTGCGTCTGCCTTGCCCTTGTCGAGGATTTCGGCGATGTGCATCAGCAAGGGGAAGTCTTTGAGGTCCACGAGTCCGAGTTCGGCCTTGCGGCGGATGGCCTGCCCCATCACGCGTGTGATGACCAGGCTCTCCAGCGTAATGCCCGCAAGGGCTTCGGTCACTTCGTCATAGTTGAGGCCCTTGCCCATCAGTACGCCGCAGCGTCGGGTGCGGCCGGAGAAAATCGTCACGTAGAGGTCGCCCAGACCGATGCACTCGCTCTCGAAGGAACCGCCTTGCATCTGCATCAGCAGGTGCGTCTCCCGGACCGCCTGCGTGAACGTGCCTGCCTGCGAGTTGTAGTGCTGGGGCTCGTCCTCGCCGTGCCAGCGGATGTTCAGCCCCACGGCCAGGGTGACGGCCATCGCATAGGCGTTTTTCAGGGCGACGGCGCTCTCCAGGCCCATCACGTCGTTGGTCAGGGATATGTGGTAGTAAGGACGCTGCATCGTCTCCTTCATCATCCGGAGGGCATCATTGTCCTTGCCGCAGAATCCCACTTCGGTCGGGTCCATGAACACCAGTTCGTAGGAGGTGCAGGGGCCGCCGACTGCGCAGATGTCGCGATGGATGCCGCGTTTGGCCAGTTCGCCGATCCAATAGCCGGGATAGGACATCAGCGACCCGTCTTCGGTCGCACGCAAGCCCTTGGTCACGGACAGGACGGGAAGTTTCGGGTCCAACCGGGTCAGGATCTCCTCCAGAAACCAGTCCACGCCGAAGGAAGACACGCCGCCGATGACAAAGTCAGCCCCTTCGACCGCTTTCTTCCAATCCTTGAAATAGTAATATTTCACATTCGAGGGGAAAGGACGGCAGAATTTCTCATGCTTCCCCGTTTTGATATATCCGTCGATAATGGCATCATCCAGACAGGTGCCGACGATACGCACCTCATGTCCGTTCTCTGCGGCCGGAAAGGCCAGGGCGGAGCCCATCATGCCGGCTCCGATAATCGTTACTGTTCTCTTCATTTTATATTAATCCCATTAAAGTGAATCTGTATTACAAAACGGGCCCGTACAAGGCACATCCGGGAGCGTACGCGAGCACTCTTCCTGCAAAGTTACAAAGAATATTTTTAAATACAATGCAGCGCCATCGGCCGGAGAAACCCGGCCGCAAGTCAGATGTCGTCCAGATCGACGATATGGGACAGAACAGCGAGTACCGTCAATTTCCCGACGGAACGGGTACCGAGTTTCTCACAGATATGGTTGCGGTGAAAGATGGCAGTCGTGACGGATATGCCCAGCGCGTCGGCGATTTCCTTGTTGTAGAGTCCCTTCACCATCAAAGCCAGTACCTGCTTTTCCCGGGGAGACAACTGCTCCGTCCGTTTGTACGCCGAATCTTCGGATGTTTCCGGACTGTCTGTCCGGTGCAGATGCAGGATTTTGGCGATGAGTTCCTTTTCCGGCAGGAAGACATCCATTACCTTGAAACCGGCCTCGACAAAAGACTCGCCCCCGCCCCGGCAGAGGATGATGGTTTCGGTTTTCAGCATCTCGAACTCCCCCACATTGGCCATCACGATATCCTGTGACACGAAATAATGGACAAAATGCCGGTCGCAATCTGCGGCAAAATCCGCCATCGACGGGAAAGAAAGCACCTCCACCGTCGGAAAAATTTCCCGCAGGATATCTCCCAGGGCAATCCGGCTGAGGGTCGCCGGGTCTATGATGGCAATACAGGGATTCATCGGCGGCAAAGATAGCAAAAACGAAGGAAACAACGGACACAAGGATGCAACGCCCCTATCATTTATGTGGGTTGACCCGTTTTGTCTTATCCGCTATCTTTGCCGTCCGAATGTTGATAAGCGCCATACTGCCCCTGCTCCTCACCGTCTCTGACACCCTCGGTGCGGCCACCGTATTATCCTCCAAGCACATCGAATCGTTGGAAGAGACGATGTCCGCCGTATCCGCTTTCAAAGGGGAACGGCTGGAGACGGGCGGCGCCCTCGCCCCCAAGGGACTTTCGGCCGCCGTCCCCAACCTGTGGATGCCGGACTACGGCTCTGCGATGACTTCTTCCATCTACATGCGGGGCTTCGGCTCCCGCATCGACAACCCCGCACTGGCGCTGTATGTCGATGATGTCCCCATCGTGGACAAAAGCGGCTACGATTTCGACTTTTTCGACATCCGGAGCGCCCATGTGCTGCGCGGGCCGCAAGGCACGCTCTACGGACGGAATGCGATGATGGGTGTCATCTCCGTCTCCACCCTGTCGCCCGCCGTGTATCAGGGGGTCAAGGCAAAAGTGGAATATGGCAGCCGCAACCACATCAAGACGTCCGCATCCGTCTATAAAGGCAACTGGAGCGGCATGGTCGGCTACAGGCACTCGGACGGGTACTTTACCAACCAATACGACGGGCGCGACTGCGACCGCTACGACGGTGCACAGGGGAGACTGCGCTACTCCAAGGATTTCGGGCAGGGGACGAAACTCGACAACATCCTGTACCTGTCCGCCCTCACGCAAGGAGCCTTTCCCTACAGAAGATGGGTTGACGGCACGCTCCAGGCGGTCAACTACAATGACAAAGGGGCCTACAAGCGGATCTGCGTGGGCGAAGCCGTCGTCGTCAAGCACAAGGGAAGCGCAGTGGACATCCACTCCTCCACAAGCCTGCATTGGCTCACGGACCGGATGAATATGGATCAGGACTACACGCCGGAGCCCGTCTTCACGCTGGAGCAGCGGCAGAATCAGTATGCCCTCACCCAGGACATCAGTTTCCGACCCGCCACCCATCCGGATTGGTGGAACAGTCAGACAGGGGCCTTCGTCCTGCTCAAATACAACGACCTGTCCGCCCCGGTCACCTTCAAGGAAGCCGGCATCCAAAGCCTGATTCTCGACAATGCCAATGCCGGCATCCCGGATGCGCTGGGTACGCTGGGCATCACGGAAAAGACCTTCCCCATCCATAGCGATTTCGGCATTTTCACCGCCAACGCCGCCCTCTACCACGAATCCTACTGGACGGTCGGCAACTGGCGCTTTGTCACGGGGATTCGTCTGGACTGGGAATACGACACGATGGACTACCGCTCCGAGAGCACGATCCACTATATCCTGCCGCCGACTCTGCCCGACCCGCGAGCGCTCAACACGCTCTATACGGGAAGGGAAAAGATTTCCGCCTTCCAGGTCCTGCCGAAACTCGGAGTGAGTTACCGGATTCCGGACCGGGGCTGGGAATTTCGGGCCATTGTGTCCGAGGGGTACAAAGCCGGCGGATTCAACACGCAGATTTTTTCCGACATCCTCCAGAAGGAGATGATGACGGGCATGATCCGGGATATGGGCATGTACCCGGCCGGGCAGGCGGATGTCTCGGCTGCCAGCACCAAGTACAAACCCGAACTCGGCCTGAACGCGGAACTGGGCGTCAAGCTTGACTATGCCTGGG
Organism: uncultured Bacteroidales bacterium; assembly: GCA_946549475.1. Taxonomy (GTDB): domain Bacteria; phylum Bacteroidota; class Bacteroidia; order Bacteroidales; family UBA932; genus Cryptobacteroides. The sequence goes on along the minus strand of CAMNQO010000180.1, from coordinate 20 downwards.
CCCCCGACCTGCACATCGCC
>CAMNQO010000179.1 GCA_946549475.1 uncultured Bacteroidales bacterium | reverse complement strand
GCCTCCAGCATCGTAAACTTGGGTCCCTTGAGCATGTAGAGGAAATTTTCCGCAAAGGAGAGTTCCTCCTTCGCCTCCCGGATATGCAGGGAACGACCGAAGTCCTTGCGGCGCATCATGTTGTAGGCGTACGCGATGATCGTCGGGATTTTCGACACGAGTTCTATGCTCTGGCGCATCAGGTTCTCGATGGACACATCATCGGGATTTTCGTCGAAAGTGTACATCTCCATCACGCTGCGGGCCAGGATATTCATGATATTGTGACCCTCCATCTCGATGATATGCAAGAGCGTGTTTTTCTCCAGGGGCATGTTCTGGACAAGCATTTTCCTGAAGATTTCCAGTTCCGTCTTGTCGGGCAGACGGCCCGACAGCAGCAGGAAGGCCACTTCTTCGAATCCGAAACGGTCTTCCTTCATGATGGCGTGGATGATGTCGGACACTTCATAACCGCGGAAGAAGAGTTTACCCTCAAGAGGAATGAATGTCTTGTCGGGGGCCACTTCGTAACCAAGGACATTGCCGATATTGGTCAGACCGACCAGCACGCCGGAACCGTCTTCGTTGCGCAAGCCTCTCTTGACATCCAGTTTGGTAAACAGATCGGGGTCCATCTTGGTGTGCCCCTTCATTTCGTCCGAGAGCTTGTAAATGAGGTAATCTTGATGCGTAGTTATCATAACGGTAATGGGTTTCTTTTATGCCTTGCCTTTGAGGCTGTTCAGCGCAGAGCCGGCCCGCAGCCAGACAATCTGCTGTTCGTTGTAGGTGTGGACGGCGTCGAAAGCCTCCCGGGAGCCGTCCCCGTGCGTCAGGGTGATGCGTACCGGTCTGCCGGGAGCGATGTCCGCACAGAAGACATCGATGCGGTCGCCCTCGCGCACCTTGTCATAGTCGGCGGGATCCGCGAAAGTCAGGGCCAGCACGCCCTGCTTTTTGAGGTTGGTCTCGTGGATGCGGGCGAAACTCTTGGCCAGGATGGCCTTGACGCCCAGATACCGGGGCTCCATCGCCGCATGTTCCCGGCTGGACCCCTCGCCGTAATTGTCTTCCGCCACCACGATGCTGCCCTCTCCGGCGGCTTTATATCGCCTGGCACTCGCGCTCACCGCCATGTATTCCCCGTCCAGGTCGTTGCGGACTTCATTGGTCCTGCCGTTGAAAGCATTGACCGCCCCCATCAGCATGTTGTCGGAAATATGCTCCAGATGACCGCGGAACTTCAGCCAGGGACCGGCCATCGAGATGTGATCCGTGGTACATTTGCCTTGTGTCTTGATCAGAAGATGGAGACCCGTGAAATCCCGGCCGTCCCAGGGCTCGAAAGGCTGTAGTTTCTGCAGGCGCTCGCTCCCCTCCCGGATGATGGGATCTTCCCGGCTCTCACGCGGCTGGACATAGCCGTCCGGATCCTTGACAAATCCTTTGGCGGGAAGGGCGTCCCCAACAGGCTCGGGCAGCCGGACCCCGTCAATGGCGTCTTGGGCCGGATCGAAATCCAGACGGCCGGAAAACGCGAGGGCCGCCGCCATCTCCGGAGAGACGATGAAGGCGTGGGTGTTGGGATTGCCGTCCGCCCGCTTGGCGAAATTGCGGTTGAACGAGGTCACGATGGTATTGGGACGGGTGTTGTCGTCCGTCACGCGCTTCCACTGTCCGATGCAGGGACCGCAGGCATTGCACATGACCAGGGCGCCGGCCTGACGGAATACCGCGATGAGTCCGTCCCGTTCGGCGGTCTGGTAGATCTGGCGGCTGCCGGGATTGATAATGAGTTTCGCACGCGGCTTGAGCCCTTTGTCCAAGGCAGCCCGGACGACACTCGCCGCCCGTGACAGGTCCTGATAAGAGGAATTGGTGCAGGAGCCGATCAGAGCCACTTCCACGGTCTCGGGAAAAGCGTTTTCCCGCACCCGTCCGGCCATCTGCGCGGCGGGACAGGCGGCATCCGGCGTAAAGGGACCGTTGACATAGGGCGTCAGGGAAGACAAGTCGATGTCGATGATCCGGTCATAATACTTTTCCGGCTCCGCCAGGACTTCGGCGTCGGCCGTCAGTTCTCCTGCGAAACGGTCGGCGGCGTCGGCCCAGGAAGCACGGCCGGTCGCCCGCAGATATTCCGCCATCCGCCCGTCATACGGGAAGACGGAACAAGTCGCTCCGACTTCCGCACCCATGTTGCAGACGGATGCCTTGCCGGTGCAGGAAAGGGAGGAACAGCCGTCCCCGAAATATTCGATGATGGCATTGGTACCGCCTTTGACCGTGAGAATCCCCGCCAGTTTGAGAATCACATCTTTGGCCGAAGCCCAGCCCCGGAGCGCACCGCTCAGGCGCACACCGATGATTTTGGGCATCTTGAGTTCCCATTCCATCCCGGTCATGACATCTACGGCATCCGCGCCGCCGACACCGACCGCAATCATGCCCAGACCACCGGCGTTGGGGGTATGAGAGTCCGTACCGACCATCATTCCGCCCGGAAAAGCGAAATGCTCGAGCACCTCCTGGTGGATGATGCCGGCGCCGGGTTTGAAAAATCCCAGGCCATAACGGGCGGCGGCGGAAGCGAGAAAGTCATAGACTTCCTTGTTGGCTTCGCAGGCGGCGGGCAGATCCTTTTCCGCTCCCTCGTAAGCGCAGATCAAGTGGTCACAGTGTACCGTGGAGGGCACGCTCACCTTGTCCTTGCCTGCATTCATGAACTGGAGCAAGGCCATCTGGGCGGTCGCATCCTGCATCGCCACGCGGTCAGGCCGGAAGTCGGCATAACTGACCTGACGCTCCAAAGGTCCGGGCACATCCGCATGATACAGATGGGCATATAATATCTTCTCACAAAGCGTCATCGGACGGCCCAGCACCTTGCGTGCGTTTGCCACACGCCGGGCATAAGCGGTATAAAAGTCTTGCATCTTTTCCATATCTCTAACTAATGTCTCTAAAAATTCAACAATTCCCTAGTAGTGCAATTAAGTGCAAATATACAAATTTTCAAAGAATCCACACGCCATCAAGCCGGCAAATCCGGGAAACCTGTCAATTTATCGGGGTTTATTGGGAAATGACGGGATTTTTTCATAATTTTGCAGGATTTTGGATAAATGAGAAATAAATTTTAGACCATACTTATGAAAGTACTGAAATTCGGTGGCAGTTCCGTCGGGAGCATTGAAAGCCTGAGAAATGTAAAAAAGGTCATTGAAGGGGTCAAAGGCCCGCTTGTCGTCGTGGTTTCCGCTTTGGGAGGCGTCACCGACAGCCTGCTGGAAATGGCCCGGACGGCCGCCGCCAAGGACAAGTCCTACCAGCAGGACCTGGCCGCCATGAAGGCCCGTCACGATAAAATGGTGGAAAAGATCATTCCGCAAGCACGCAAAGCGGACCTGAAAGAGAAGGTGGACGGACTTTTCGAGGAATTGACCAGCCTGCTCGAGGGGGTGTACCTGCTCCGAGACTTGAGCGGAAAGACCGAAAACGCCATCGTCAGTTATGGCGAGCGCCTGTCCTCCAACATCGTCGCCGCCTATCTGGACGGTGCC
>CAMNQO010000178.1 GCA_946549475.1 uncultured Bacteroidales bacterium | reverse complement strand
GAGGGAAAAATTCTACAGCGCTTTCCTGCACGATATGGCGGTGATGGATTGCGAGAGCGGCTGGACGCAGCAGTTCCACGTCGGAGCCATCCGCAACAACAATGGCAAGATGTTCCGCAGCCTGGGCCCCGACACCGGCTACGATGCCATCCACGACCTGCCGACGGCCGCAGCCGGTCACAAATTCCTCGACGCCCTGGCACGGGAAGACAAACTGGCCAGGACCATCCTCTACAACCTCAATCCCAAGGACAACGAAGTCTTCGCCACAATGGCCTATACCTTCAACGACGGGACCGTTCCCGGCAAGATGCAGCTGGGAAGCGGCTGGTGGTTCCTCGACCAGGAGGACGGGATGCGCAAACAACTCAATGCCCTGTCGTCCCTGGGTCTGCTGAGCCGCTTCGTGGGGATGCTCACCGATTCCCGCAGCTTCCTCAGTTATCCCCGCCACGAATATTTCCGCCGCATATTTTGGTTTTTAATCTCCCGGAACAATGAAAAAAAATCTGCTGTCAACCCTGCTGAGCCTCCTGCCCCTGATGGCCGGAGCGGCCGGAAAATCTTCCGTCACCACCGTCGCCGACTGGCAGTTTTCCCAGGATGGAAGCCGGTGGGAGACGGTGACCGTCCCCCATTCCTGCAACGGCATCGACGGGCGTTCCCCGCATTATTACCGGGGTGAAACCCGCTATGTCCGCGAATTTGATTTCAAGGACAGCCGGCAGCGCTTCCTGCGTTTCGAGGGAGCGGCACAGAAGGCCCGTGTCTATGTCAACGGCAGCGAGGCGGCCGACCACCGGGGCGGCTATACGCCTTTTGTCGTCGCCTTGCCCGCTCAAGGACGCGTGCGGGTGGAAGTCGTCTGTGACAATACGATGGATCCGGAACTCATCCCCGTCCATTCCGATTTCAACAAAAACAACGGCCTGCTCAACCCCGTGCGTCTGCTGGAACTCCCGGAGGTTTTTTTCGACCCTTCCGCATACGGACCCTCCCGCGTACATCTGACCCATACGGCGGTGTCGGCGGCGCAGGCGGAAGTGCTCGTGCAGACGAAATTGTGCAACGCCGGGAAAAAGGACGCCCGGGTCCGGCTCTGTCTCGCGCTCAAGGATGCCGACGGCCGGATCGTCTGGAGTACCCGGCGCCAGTGCAGCGTGCCGGCCGGCGCTTCCTGCCCGGTGGAGGAGGCTTTTTCCATCATCGACCCGCACCTCTGGGACGGCATCTTCGACCCTTATCTCTATACCTTTGAACTGTCCCTGTCTTCCGGCGATGCCGCTTCCGTGCAGACCGGGTTCCGCTGGTATTCCATTGACCGCTACAAGGGCTTCCGGCTCAACGGCCATATCTATCCGCTGCGGGGCGTGAGCATGCACCAGGACCTTGAAGGCAAGGCCGGCGCCCTGAGCGATGAAGATATCGCTGCGGATTATGCCTTCGTCCGCGAACTGGGCTGCAATTTCCTGCGTCTGGCCCATTATCCCCACAATGAGGAGGCCTTCCGCTGGTGTGACCGGATGGGCATCATTGTGCAGACCGAGATTCCCTGGGTGAATGTCTGCGGCGTGCGGGCCACGCCGGCTTATTTCGACAATATCCACTCCCAGATGAGGGAGATGGTCGTCAGTCTCTACAACCACCCCTCGATTGTGTTCTGGGGGATGTGGAACGAATTGGACAACTGGGGCAACAAGGAAGAGTTCCAGGGCAAGTTCGACGCCCGCCGGGTGGTGGACGAGACGGCCCGGCTATATGCTTATGCCAAATCTTTGGACAGCACGCGTTTTGTCGGACTGACCGACGATTCCCAGTTCAAGCGGGACTTCTACACCACGCTTCAGGCGGACTATTATTCCGAGAACCGCTACTATGGCTGGTATTATACCTACGGTGATTTCAGCGGCATCACTCCGCTGATGCACTGGATTCGCGACAATATGGGGCCGGCCAACATCTCCGAATACGGCGTGGGCATCAATCCCTGGTGCCATACCTGGAAAGAAGAGGACATCCGCCGGTACAAGGATGACCGCCGTCACGTGGAGGAATACGGCAACCGTTCCCACGAGGCTCACGTCCAGCAGATTGCCCGTATGCCCTGGCTCAATTTCACCTCCCTCTGGATTCTCTTCGACTTCCCCGTGGCGGACCGCAAGGAAGGCTGGGTGGACAGCGATGACGGCGTACACTATGTCGAGAATCCCGACCGGCTCTATATCAACGACAAGGGGCTGGTCACCCGTGACCGCAAACTCAAGAAAGATACCTTCTATTTATATAAGTCCTGGTGGAATGCCGCCGAGCGGACCGTCTATATCGCCGGCCGCCGCCTGCTGTTCCGTCCGGCCGGGCAGGAGTTTACGCTGACCGTCTATTCCAACGCCCCTTCCCTGACCCTGCTGCAGGACGGCAAGGAAATCGCCCGAAAGCCGTCCAGCGGCGAGGACAGCGGCGTCATCTGGAAGTTCCCCGGCCTGAAGATGGGCGATGCGCCCACGACCTTCACCGTCGTCTCTCCCGATGGCGTGCAGGACTCCCACACCTTCCGTCCGCTGCCCTGAACAGCGGCTTAATCGGCCGGGAGACTTCGGGCACTTTTCCGTCTTAGACTAAGATAATTAAGAAAAATCATTAAATTTGTCTGATTATACCAACACCGAAACAATAAAGAATGGGTGCTGGAGAACGATACCGTCCATTATCTGAATTGGGAGGACTTGCGCCGGGCATTGGATTACGACATCGAGCAGGAACGAAGTTTCAGTTACAAAGGACTGACGAAGGATAACTCCAGTAGTTGATAGAATTGGTTGTAGAGTTCCTGCATAATACTTTGCGGTATTTATCCGGCACAAGTATAAGAAAATTGCGGGAAAGTGTCCGCAGTTTGACCCAAGTACAATATGATGGGCACCCATGCCGGTCGCCGCACATTCATCTGCTTTGCCCTCTCCAGCGGCATCCCACCTCAGGTAGTCATGAAGTGGACTGGCCACAAAGACTACAAGGCTATGAAGCCCTACATTGATATCGCCGAGAAAGTCAAGGCCGAGCAGATGGCCATTTTTGAGAAAGGATTGAAGGACTAACCCAAATTATTCCTAAATTTGTAAGCCGTCATGGTCCTAACATTAATTGACGATTCTATGGAAGATAAGCTCAGTCCCCAATACAATGCAGCCGTACAACAAATTAAGATGGCTATTTTACGTAGTCAGGCCAAGGCTCTTGCAGGGATAAACCAAGAGCAACTAGCTCTCTACTTCGGTATCGGCCGTTTTATTTCTCAGAATTCTCGTGCAGGTTTCTGGGGAAAGGACGCGATTGATACGATTAGTCGCCAATTGTCAGCAGAGATGCCAGGCTTAAGGGGCTTTTCTCCTCGTAACTTGCGAAATATGAGGACTTTCTATGAACAGTGGCAAGTCTTTGATAATAATTTGGCAGATACGTCTGCCAAATTGGATGTTGCTGGTAATATGGCAGAAGCATCTGCCAAAACTACAGAGGAGAAGAATTTGATTCCATTAGGGCTCCTTGATGTTCCTA
>CAMNQO010000177.1 GCA_946549475.1 uncultured Bacteroidales bacterium | reverse complement strand
CTGTGTGGAGGGTGCCGGAGTAGGCGGACCAGTTGCCGACGACTTCGCCGTCGAGCAGGACGACCGGCCGGAAGGTGCCTTTCTGGTCGTGGGCATAATGGCGGTAGTCGGGATGCAGCGCCACTTGCCGGCTCTTGTAACCAATCAGGTATTCGTCGTAAGAGGGCAGGAGGGTGACCGTCCCGCTGCGGAATCCCCGGGTGCGGCTGTCCCGGTGGCGATAGAAAGTGAGCCCCTTCCAGCGTTCTTCGATGAGTTCGGGCCGGATGGCCTCCAGACCGGCTTTGCACTCGCTGATGTTGAGACCGCACCACCACACGAAGTCTTCCAGGGAGGCGGGGCCGTGGCTGCGGAAGTATTTGCGGGCCAGCAGGGCCAGGGCTTCTTCCCGGGGAAGGGGAGTCTGCCGCGGGAGTTTGTCTTCCGCCAGGGCGTAACTGTGCTTCATCGGGAAGAGGTCCCCGCTGCACAGCAAGCCGGCGTACTCGGACAGCATAATGTGATAGGACAGCCGGTGAGCGTCCATCGTGATGCCTTGTTCCGCAAGGGCGGCGGCAAAGTCCGCTTTTTGGGCGATACGGTTCCGGGACAGGCAGTCGCAGAAGATTTGCCGGACGGCCTCCTGTTCGGCCTGCGGGATGCTGACGCCGTTGGCGCTCATCCAGCCGGCCATTCCGCGCAGGGCGTTGGCCCGGCAAAGGGACAGCATCCAGCGCCAGTCTTCTCCCGCGACCAGTTGCCAGGTGGTGCGGAACAGGTGCCCCCTCACGATGCCGCCTTCGTTGTACGCCTTTTCAAAGTCCCGGGCAGACGGTTTCCGGGTCCGCATCCCCACCGCCCAGCGCATCATCCGATATTCCTGCGCCTGCAAGGCCCCCATCCATTCCGCCACGTCGTGCGGTGAAGAGAACTGCGGGCAGATAAGTTGCTGGCTGAGAAGTCTGGCCGAAACCGGGTTCATTGCAGGTGCTCGACGAGGATTTTGAGGCCGATAAGGATCAGGATAATGCCGCCGGCCATTCCGGCGCCTTGCCGAAACCGCCTGCCCAGCAGATGGCCCAGCAGGAGTCCTGCTATGCTGAAAGCGGCCGTGGTGAGGCCGATGATGGTGACGGCCGGACCGATTTCCCATCCCAGAAAGGCGAAGGAGACGCCGCAGGCGAGGGCGTCGATGCTCGTGGCGACAGCGAGCCCCAGCATCGTTTTGACGCTGAAATCCGCCTCGGATGCGGAAGCACCGCTCCCGTCCGGGGAGGTACGCCCGTCCGGGCTCGTGGACACTGATGTCGGGCATTCCTCTGTCTTGTTTGCGGACTTTTTCAGGGCTTCCCGTATCATATTTCCGCCGATGAGCGTCAGCAGGATGAAGGCGATCCAGTGGTCGAGCCTCTCCACGAGCGGAGCGAAGGAGATGCCCAGAAAATAGCCGACCAGCGGCATCAGGGCCTGGAATCCGCCGAACCAGAGCGCGACTTTCACGGCGTGCCCGAAACGGACCTTCGGCAGGGCAAGCCCCTTGCCGACCGACACGGCCATCGCATCCATCGACACGCCCGCCGCAATCAACGCTATTTCCCAAAAACCGGTCATACTTGCCATATTTTTCGTTCGAGGCGTGCAAAGGTACATATTTTTTAGTATTTTTGCAGGATATATAGCAACTGATACAATGGATATTTCGCAGCGGGCTTCCAAAATGCCCTCGTCTCCCATCCGCAAACTGGCGCCTCTGGCCGAGGCGGCCAAACGCAACGGCACCAAGGTCTATCACCTGAATATCGGCCAGCCGGACATCAAGACCCCCCAGTGCGGTCTGGATGCCCTGAAGCACGTGGACCGGGAGATTCTGGAGTACAGTCCTTCCCAGGGCTATCTTTCCCTGCGGACCAAGTTCGTCAGTTACTATGCCCAGTACGGCATCGACCTGTCTCCGGATGAAATCATCGTGACGACCGGCGGCTCCGAGGCGGTACTCTTCGCCTTCCTGGCCTGCCTGGACCCGGGGGACGAAATTATCGTCACCGACCCCTTCTACGCCAACTATATGGCTTTCGCCATCTCGGTCGGGGCCGTCATCCGTTCGGTCAAGACTTCCATCGAGGACGGCTTCCGCCTGCCTTCCATCGAGGCTTTCGAGGAGCAGATCAACGAGCGGACCAAGGCCATCCTCATCTGTAACCCCAACAACCCGACGGGCTACCTCTATACCCGCAAGGAAATGTACCGGCTGCGCGACATCGTCAAGAAGCACAACCTCTACCTCTTCAGCGACGAGGTGTATCGCGAGTTCATCTACACGGGGATGCCCTATATTTCCGCCTGCCATCTGGAGGGCATCGAGGAGAATGTCGTGCTCTTCGACTCCGTTTCCAAGCGCTATTCGGAGTGCGGCATCCGCGTAGGGGCGCTCTGTACCAAGAACAAGAAGGTGAGGGAGGCCGTGATGAAGTTCTGCCAGGCCCGTCTGAGCCCGCCGCTCATCGGCCAAATCATCGCCGAGGCATCCCTGGGCGTGCAGAAATCCTATCTGACAGGCGTTTATGAAGAATATCTGGAACGCCGCAACTTCCTCATCGAGGGACTCAACAAGATTCCCGGCGTCTATTCTCCCATCCCGATGGGGGCTTTCTACACGGTGGCCAAACTGCCGGTGGACGATGCGGAGAACTTCTGCAAATGGTGCCTGACGGATTTCTCCTATCAGGGCGCGACCGTGATGATGGCCCCCGCCAGCGGTTTCTACACCGAGCCCGAGCACGGCGAGGGCAAACACGAAGTCCGCATCGCCTATGTCCTGAACATCGAAGACCTGGCCAAGGCGCTCAAATGTCTGGAAAAAGCCCTGGAAGCCTATCCGGGCCGTATAAACTGATGGCAGAAAAATCGTCCGGACTCATCCTGGCCGAGGGAATCCATGCTGGTTTTCCCTCTCCGGCGCAGGATTATTCCGATCAGGCAATCGATTTGAACAAAGAACTGATCCGGCATCCCGCCTCCACTTTTTTCGGCCGGGTGGCCGGAGATTCTATGACGGATGCCGGGGTGGGCGAGGGCGATATCCTGGTCATCGACCGTTCCCTGAATCCCTCCGAAGGCGATATGGTCGTCTGTTATCTCGACGGCGAATTTGCCCTCAAGACCCTGCGTTTCGAGGAGGGACGTCCTGTCCTGCACGCCGCCAACCCCAAGTACAAGCCCATTCCCGTAGAAGAAGGTTCCGATTTCCGCGCCTGGGGCGTCGTTACCTACATCATCAAAAATGTACGCCCTGGTCGATTGTAACAATTTCTTTGTCTCCTGCGAGCGGGTGTTCCGTCCCGACCTGGAAGGCAAGGCGGTCGTCGTCCTGAGCAACAACGACGGCTGCGTGGTCTCGCGCAGCAACGAAGCCAAGGCGATGGGCATCAAGATGGGCACTCCGTTTTTTCAAGTGGAAAAATACTGCCGCAGCGGCCTGTTGACCCCTTTTTCGTCCAACTACACCCTCTACGGCGATCTCTCGGCCCGCGTGATGTCCCTACTGGCTGAAGAAAGCGACCACCTCGAAATCTATTCCATCGACGAGGCTTTCTTTACCCTCG
>CAMNQO010000176.1 GCA_946549475.1 uncultured Bacteroidales bacterium | reverse complement strand
GAAGAAAGCGACCACCTCGAAATCTATTCCATCGACGAGGCTTTCTTTACCCTCGACGGGCTGACTCCCGAAGCCTTGGAAGCCCATTGCCGGGAACTCGTGACTCGCATCCGTCAGTGGGTCGGCATCCCCGTGAGCATCGGCATCGCGCCCACCAAGACCCTGGCGAAACTGGCCAGCCATTTCGCCAAGAAGTACAAGGGCTACCGGGGCGTCTGCCTGATAGAGACCGAAGAAAAACGCCGCAAGGCCCTGGGGATGGTCCCCCTGTCCGAAGTCTGGGGCATCGGCCGCCGGCTCGCTCCCAAGTTGCAGGCCAAAGGAATACACACCGCCCTGGATTTTGCCTCGAAAAGCCGGGAATGGATTTTTAGCGAACTGCATGTTCCGGGACTATGCACCTGGCTGGAACTCAACGGACAGGTGGCCGTGGAGGGTACCGGGCACGAAGCCCGCAAAAGCATCTGCACTTCGCGCAGTTTTGCGGATATGATTTCGGCCTATGAAGAACTTCGGGAGCATGTGGCGGATTTTGCCGCCTCCTGTGCCCGCAAACTGCGCGCGGAAGGCACCCTCGCCCGCAAGGTCACGACTTTTATCTGGACCAACCGTTTCCGGGAAGACTTGCAGCAAGATTACCCTTCCGCTACCCTCTGTCTGCCGAGTGCCGCAAACAGTGCCCAGGAGATTGTCGTCGCCGCCTTGCAGGCCCTGCGGAGCATCTATCATCCGGGCTATCTCTATAAAAAAGCGGGCGTAATCGTCTCCGACATCCTGCCTCAGGAGGAAGCCTCCCAGGTGCTTTTTGACGAGGGAGATCCGCTCATCCGCGAAAAAGAGGCCGTCCTTTCCGTCCTGATGGACCGCAGCCGCCATGACGGCCGCCTGGGCGAGTTGCGTCTCGCCGTCCAGCGCGGCGGCCACTACGCCGACGGTATCCGCAGCGAGCACTGTTCACCGCTCTACACCACCTCCCTGGACCAGATCATCAAGGTGTACTGAGACGGCCCTGTTTCTGAGTGTGAATATTAAATTATTGTGTTTCAGCGACTTCTTATATAATGACCTGTGCGGTTTTACCCAGGTTATTATATGTTAATGTAAAGATTTTTAAAGAATTAACTTTCATCCCACGGCCTCATGAGCGTAAAGAGCCCATCGAGCCTTTTGTCAAAAGATGTGAAACGCGATTCATCAGTTCGTACGGCTTTTATCTCCCGGCGGTCCTGCGGCGGGCGGAGCCGGGTTGCTCTTCCCGCAGGCCTCATTCTATGTCTGTCAGTGGTAAGCGTCTCCGCAGTTATGTCTTGACGTGAGCCTGCGTCCCATTACCTTTGTGCTTTCAAAGAACGCAGTCAATGTCAAAGGTCTCATATTTCTATGGGGGACTTTTGACACTCGCGACCTTCGCACTTCTTCTCATACCTCCCAATCGTTTTCGCAGCAGACATAACTGTTCGTCTTTCAAGCTCACAATTATAGGTGAAGTTTTCAAAAAATCTTGTACCTTTGCACGGTATGTCCTCGGACATACGGACATATTGCGAAAGTGTTTTTCGCCTGACCTTCCGAGGAGCAGGGGGCTACTATTAGAAATGGGTATGTTAGTTTTATCGAACTTGGGATCTTCAACAAAAGTGTGGAAGTATATTCTTATCAGTCTTATTATAAATGCACTTTTATCCTGCACCGCCGAGCAGATGAAGGAATTGAAAGACCAGATTAACGCCGGTGATAAGGTCGATGGAAAATCCATTGACGGCACCTATGCTTTGGATGACGGTTCCGGACTTTCCGGTGCATATTTTTCTTTCGTCGGAGACAAATTTTATGAGTATGAATCTTCGGAGAAACAGATTTTTGCAGAGGAGAGTTATTGGAATAGCAGCGTTGATGCATTTTACTTGAAACGGTCCGGCTCGTGGGTTATTCAAGATGGTACGCTCGTTTGTAATGGTGCGCCTCGCGGAAAAATCGCTTTCGAAGAAAAGAAAGTGACGCTGGCAGATAAGACCTACAGTAAATTTTCCGGCTTCAAGGAAGAAAGGTATTCATCCCTTTCTGTAAAAGAGAATGTTCAGACCCAATATGACTATCGGTCCCATTCTGTATCTGTTCCAGTCAATATCATTCGCCCGATACCCGCCGGTACTTTATTGGCCTCGACGAAAAACATCTGGATGAAGGACATTCAGATTGAAAACGGGGTTGTGACATTTGAAATGGAGGAAAATAACAGTGACGTAGAACGGACGGGAACGATTGTTTTTCATTATGTCGGGGCGGAAGATGTAATGCTTAATTTCATCCAGTCCTATACGGCTTCTGAAATTTCTCTTTCCGTAGACTTGCAGCAGGTCGGTTACGAAGGCGGCTCTTTCTCCTTCGACTTTGAAGTGACCCATCCCCGCGAAGACGTGAGCGTCACCGCCCAGAGTCAGGCGAGTTGGATTACGGATGTCGTAGTCGGTGAGAACCGTATTTCTTATGTGATTTCGGAGAATCCTTTTGTCGTCGGTCGTTCCGGGAGCATTGTTCTTAATTATGGCAAGAACGGAACCGTTTATGCCAGTGTGATTTTTTCCGTTTTTCAGCAGTCAAATCCGAATGGTACGGATTTGTCTGCCTCCGGTTCTGCCAATTGCTATATTGTTTCCAATGTGGGAAAATATCAATTTAAGACGGTCAGAGGTAATTCCTCGACTTCGGTGGGCAGTGTCTCCAAAGCCGAAGTACTTTGGGAGTCTTTCGGGACTACCACTGCACCCTCGAAAGGGGATATCATCCAAAGCGTGTCCTACAAGGCCGGTAGCGGTTCATCAGCAGGTACGATTACCTTCTCTACGCCCTCGACCTTGCGGAATGGCAATGCGGTCATCGCCGCCAAGGATGCGTCCGGTAATATTCTCTGGTCTTGGCATATATGGGTGTGCAGCGGTTACGACCCCGTCGCCACCGCCCAGACCTACTACAAAAACGCCGGTGTGATGATGGACCGCAACCTCGGCGCCACCTCCGCCACGCCCGGGAATGTCGGTGCATTGGGCTTGTTGTATCAATGGGGAAGGAAAGACCCGTTCCTCGGGAGCAGCAGTATTTCGTCCGACACCAAGGCTGCATCAACGCTTTCCTGGCCCTCCCCGGTGTCATCCAGTTCTTCCAACGGAACTATCGCCTACGCCACGGCTCATCCTACAACTTTCATCACTTACAACTCCAGCAACAACGACTGGTATTACACAGGCAGTTCTTCCACGGACAATACCAGATGGCAGAGTAGCAAGACGATTTACGATCCTTGTCCTCCCGGCTGGCGGGTTCCCGACGGTGGTGGTAATGGCGTCTGGTCGAAGGCGGTAGGAAGCAGCAGTTCTTTTACGCGGACCTACGACTCCACGAAAAGAGGCATGAACTTCTCCGGCAAATTCGGCTCCGCCGGCACCATTTGGTATCCTGCTTCGGGTTATCTGAACCTCGGCAATGATGGCAGCCTCCTCGATGTCGGCCGCATCGGCGGCTGGTGGTCCTGTACGCCTGATGGCTACTACGCGTGCAGCCTCAGCCTCAACTACTCTGGCAATGTCTATCC
>CAMNQO010000175.1 GCA_946549475.1 uncultured Bacteroidales bacterium | reverse complement strand
GTTGCCGGTGAGGCCAACGTACCTTTCTTCTCCATCTCTGGATCCGACTTCGTTGAGATGTTCGTAGGTGTCGGAGCTTCGAGGGTGAGGGACCTCTTCCGTCAGGCGAAAGAGAAAGCACCCTGCATCGTCTTCATCGACGAGATCGACGCCGTAGGTAGGGCGAGAGGAAAGAACGTCGGATTCTCATCCAACGACGAGAGGGAGAATACCCTCAACCAGCTTCTCACCGAGATGGACGGCTTCGACTCCAACAGCGGAGTCATCATCCTGGCCGCCACCAACCGGGCCGACATCCTGGACAAGGCGCTCATGCGGGCGGGACGCTTTGACCGGCAGATCCATGTCGAACTGCCCGACCTGAACGAGCGCAAGGAGATTTTCGAAGTCCACCTGCGCAAAATCAAACTGGCGCCGGACTTCGACCTCGACTTCATCGCCAAGCATACGCCCGGCTTTTCCGGCGCGGACATCGCCAATGTCTGCAACGAAGCGGCGCTCAATGCCGCCCGCAACAATAAGACGGCGGTGGACAAACAGTCCTTCACCGAGGCGGTGGACCGCATCATCGGCGGGCTGGAACGCAAGAAAAAACTGATTACCGACAAGGAGAAATTCTCCATCGCCCACCACGAGGCCGGACATGCCACCGTCAGCTGGCTCCTGCCCTATGCCAATCCGCTCTTCAAAGTGACCATCGTCCCGCGCGGCCAGGCCCTCGGAGCCGCCTGGTATCTGCCCGAAGAGCGTTCGCTGGTGACGCGCAACCAGATGCTGGACGAAATGTGTTCGCTCATCGGCGGCCGCGTGGCGGAAGAAATCGTCAACGGGGAGCCTTCCACCGGCGCGCTGAACGACCTGGAGCGCCTGACCTCGATGGCCTACGCGATGGTCAAATACTACGGCATGAGCGACAAGGTGGGCAACCTGTCCTTCTATGACAGTACCGGTGCCCGAGGCTACGAACTGACGCCTCCGTACAGCGACAAGACGGCGCAGATCATCGACGAAGAAGTCAAGAAACTCATCAACGATATTCACGAGAAGACCCGCAACCTCCTGCTGGAGCACAAAGAGGGTTTCCTGCAGCTGGCCCAACTTCTGATTGACCGGGAAGTGATTCTGGCGGAAGATGTTGAAAAGATATTCGGTCCCAAAGTTACTGCCTGATGAACACCCTTGTCAAACGTTCCCTATCCGGACTGGTCTTTCTGGCCGTCATGGTCGGCGGCCTGCTGTTCAACCAGTATTCCTTCGCCGTGTTGATGTTGCTGATTCTGATTGTCTGCATGATCGAATTTTACGAGATGACGATGCAGGATCGCTTCGGCATCTCCCGCAGCTGGGCCATCATCTCTTCCGTCTTCTTGTTCTGCCTGGCTTTCTGCGTCTGTGCCTACGGATGGTCCGGGCGGGTGCTGGGACTGGCTTTCATCCCGGTGCTGCTGGTGATGATCGGCTCGCTCTATACCAAGGACCGCGAAGATTTCGGCGAGTTCGCCAATCTGTACACCGGGATTCTGTATATCGCCTTTCCGCTGGTGCTCACCAATTTCGCCGCTTTCTCCGGCCAGGTGTACAGCGGCCTCGTGCTGCTCTCGTTCTTTATCATCATCTGGGCGTCGGATGTGGGAGCCTACTGCTTCGGCATGGCGCTGGGACAGAAATACGGCAAGAAACTGTTCCCGGCCATCTCGCCCAAGAAATCCTGGGTCGGCGCCATCGGCGGGCTGGTCACCGCCTTGCTGGCCGCCGGGCTGCTGTCCCTGTCCTGCTGGCTGGACATAAACTGGTATCAGGCTCTCGGACTGGGACTCGTGATGGATGTCTTCGGGGTTTATGGCGACTTGTTCGAATCCCAGTGGAAACGCCATTACAATGTCAAAGACAGCGGGACGGCGATTCCCGGGCACGGCGGTTTCCTCGACCGTTTCGACAGCGCGCTCTTCGCCATCCCGGCCGGCGTCATCTATCTTTCCTCTCTGGGTCTGCTTCAATAAGTTCGAGCAGCAAGTCGATGGCCTCTGCTTCCGGTACATGCCGGCGCAGGGCCGTTTTCCCTTTGTACAGGGAGACTTTTCCGTTGCCTTCTCCGACATACCCCCAGTCGGCATCGGCCATCTCGCCCGGACCGTTGACGATGCAGCCCATGACTGCGATGACATAGCCTTTGAGGTGGGCGGTGCGGCGCTGCACTTCATTGAAGGTTTTTTCCAGATTGTACATCGTGCGTCCGCAGCCGGGACAGGCCACATATTCGCTCTTGTAAAAGCGGCGCCGGCAGGCTTGCATCAGTTCATCTTCGATATGCCGGCAGAAGTCTTCGCTTTGTCCGGGGCATGCGACGGTGACTCCGTCAATCTCCCTGTCAAAGATTTTCTTCCCGAAATCACAGGCGGCATCCAGCATCAGCCGCACCTGCACGGCATTATAGCCGCCGAAAGCCAGGGTGGCATCCTCGTCGCAGGGCGCATAGACGGCATGTGCGATGCGGTCTTCCGCCCTGAAAGATTGCAGGCTGCTCTTGCGCAGGCCGGCGTAGCGCTCCGACAGGTGGCGGGCTACCGGAAGTTCTGCGGCAGGGTCTTCGGTCAGGGACACCCGGATCGTATCGCCGAGCCCTTCTTCCAGCAGGGTGGAAACGGCGACGCAGGATTTGATGCGGCCGGACTCGCCGTTGCCGGCTTCCGTGACGCCCAGGTGCAGGGGAAAATGAAAATCTTCCGCCTGCATGGCCTCTCCCAAAAGCCGGTAGGCATCGGTCATCACGCGGGTGTTGCTGGCCTTCAGGGACACGGCCACCCGGTCGAAATCCAGTTCCCGGCACAGGCGCAGCCATTCCATCGCCGCTTCTTTCATTCCCTCGGGGGTGTTGCCGTACAACTGCGTGATGCGTCTGCCCAGCGAGCCGTGGTTCAGGCCGATGCGCAGCGCCGTGTCATGCTCCCGGCAGACGGCGACCAGCCGGGCCAGTTGTGCGCGTGCCTGATCAAAATCCGGATGGAAATTGCCCGGATTGATGCGTACTTTTTCGACCACCTTCGCCGCTTCAATCGCGATGTCGGACGAGAAATGCACATCGGCCACCAAGGGGATGTTGCAGCCTAGTGCCACCAGTTGTGCATGAATCTCTGCCAGCGCTTTGACATCCTCGCGTGCCGGGACGGTCAGGCGGATCATTTCCGCGCCGGCCCCGGCCAGCCGCAGGCATTGCGCCACGCTGGCCTGCACATCGGCCGTATGGGTGTTGCACATAGTCTGGATGACGGCCGGACGCTTGCCGCCCAGCGTGAGAAAGCCGCCCAGCGGCTTGCGAATCAAGATTTCCTGACTGTTCATTCGGCATACATTTCATCGACCCTCCGCCGGGCTTCTTCCCGCAGTTCCCGGTTGGTGCGCCCCTGCCGACGGGTCAACTGATAGTGGATGCCCAGCGACAGCGTGACATAATACGGATAGGCGAAGCGGTAGTAGTAGGGACTGTTGTAATCGGGCTTGTAGAGCGAAGACCAGGCAAATTTGACATTCGTCGTAAGGTGGATTTCGACGGGATCGAAGACAAAGCCGATGCCGGCGCCGCCCTTCAGTCCGTAATCA
>CAMNQO010000174.1 GCA_946549475.1 uncultured Bacteroidales bacterium | reverse complement strand
TGGGCGACGAGCAGGTCGAGCGTCCCGACGGCGAGCAGGGGAATCCCCGCGCCGAAACACAGCCCCTTGGCGGAACTCACGCCCACGCGCAGGCCGGTGTAGGAGCCCGGCCCTTTGCTGACGCAGGCCGCGTCGCAGTCCTGCACCCGCAGCCCCCTTTCCTGAAGCATCTGCTCCAGCAGTACGGCCGTCATTGCCGCGTGCGAGCGGGGCTGTGCGCTCTCTTTATAGGCGACACATCGTCCGTTTTCTCCCAAGGCTACCGAACAAAGGGCGGCGGAGGTCTCTATCAGCAGGATTCTTGTCATGTCATCCCTCCCGGTCTTCCCTCAGATGCGGGTGTTTTCCTTTTTGACCGTCTCGCTGTCTCTGCCCGTCAGCAGGTCCTGAAAATAAGGAAAGACGCTATAGGCCGCGCTTTTCATCAGGACATACATTTTCGACTCGGCGAGCGTTTCTTCCGGCACCCAGGCAAAACGGCTGTTGGCCGAGTTGAAAAGCACGATGGCCAGCCCGAGGAGCAAGGCATATTTGGCGGCCGAAAAAACGGCCCCCAGCAGGCGGTTGAGCCAGCCGAGCATCGCAAACTTGAAAAGGCCTTCGAGCAGTTTGCCGAGCAGGCGGCACAGCAGTCCGATACCGATGAAAATCAGCAGAAAAGAGATGATGTTGAGCCAAAATCCTTCCGCATGGATGTAGGCGGCCAGCCACTGGCTGAATGCGCTTGAAAAGGTATAGGAAAGCCACGCGCTGACAAAGATGGCGGCGATGGAAAAGATCTGTACGATAAAGCCTTTACGCAAACCGGCGATGGCGGCAATCAGCAGGATCAGGATGATGATGACATCTAATGCGTTCACTCTCTCAAATTGAAGAAAATTCGTATATTTGCACACTCAAACAACAAGGAGTCATTCAAGGGCCTGCAAAATTAGTAAAAAAGTATGAAATTTCACGAATATAAGCAGTTGGATTTGGTTTCCGTGGGCAACGAAGTCCTGGACAAGTGGAAGTCCGGGAAGGCGTTCGAGCACTCGTTGCAGCTGCGGGAAGGGGAGAAGGAGTTCGTATTTTTCGAGGGGCCCCCTTCCGCCAACGGCATGCCGGGCATCCACCATGTGATGGCCCGCAGCATCAAGGACTCGATTTGTCGCTACAAGACGATGACCGGGCACAAGGTGGCCCGCCGCGCCGGTTGGGATACGCATGGACTGCCGGTGGAGCTGGGTGTCGAAAAGATGCTGGGCATCACCAAGGAGGACATCGGCAAGCGCATCTCCGTGGAAGATTACAATGCCGCCTGCCGCAAAGAGGTGATGAAATATACCCGCGAGTGGGAAAGTCTCACCGAGCGCATCGGCTACTGGGTCGATATGAAAGACCCCTACATCACCTACGACAACCGCTACATCGAGACGCTCTGGTATCTGCTCAAGGATATTTATGGGAAGGGGTATCTGTACAAGGGCAAATCCGTCCAACCCTATTCCCCGGCGGCCGGAACGGGCCTGAGTTCGCACGAACTCAACCAGCCGGGCTGCTACCGCGATGTCAAGGACACCACCGTGACGGTGCAGTTCGAGGTGATTCGTGACGAGGCTTCCGAATGGTTGTTCCAGGCGGCCGAAAAAGCGTTGGCCGCCGCACAGGCGGGCGCTGTTCAGGCGGACGCCGCCCAGGGCCTGCCCAAACTCTGTTTCCTGGCCTGGACGACGACGCCCTGGACCCTGCCTTCCAACACGGCCCTCTGCGTGGGCCCCAACATCGATTATGTGCTGATTCAATCGGCCAATCCCTATACCGGAGAGCCCTGCATCTATGTCGCAGCCAAAGCGCTGGTGCCTTCCCTCTTCAATGGGAAAGTCCCCTTTACGGTGCTGGGCGCCTCATCCGCACAAGGCCAAGCTCCCGCACAGGCCACCGCATCCGCACAAGACGAAGCATCCGCACCGGACGCCGCGCCCCTGGTTTTCAAAGGCTCGCAACTGACC
Source organism: uncultured Bacteroidales bacterium (assembly GCA_946549475.1). GTDB lineage: Bacteria > Bacteroidota > Bacteroidia > Bacteroidales > UBA932 > Cryptobacteroides. The sequence goes on along the minus strand of CAMNQO010000174.1, from coordinate 1,610 downwards.
GGCATCCGTTACCGCCAACTCATCCCCTGGTTCCGTCCCGACGAGGGTGCCTTCCGCGTCATCCCCGGCGATTATGTCACGACCGAGGATGGTACCGGCATCGTACACATCGCGCCGACTTTCGGTGCCGATGACGCCAAGGTCGCCAAAGCGGCCGGCGTGCCCGCCCTGCTGGTGAAAGACGCCGCCGGCGCCCCCCAGGCCCAGGTGGACCTGCAAGGCCGTTTCTTCCGTCTGGAAGACCTGGATGCGGACTATGTGAAAGAGCGCGTCAGCGACGATTATAAGGAGTGGGCCGGCCGTTATGTCAAGAACGCCTACGACGCTACCCTCGCTCCCGACGCGCCCACCCTCGACATCGACCTTTGCGTCTGGCTCAAGAGCCTCGGCAAAGCCTTCAAGATAGAAAAGCATACCCATACCTATCCCCATTGCTGGCGGACCGACAAGCCCGTGCTCTACTATCCGCTCGACTCCTGGTTTATCCGGGCGAGCGCCGTGCGCGAGCAGATGATGGCACTCAACGGGGACATCAACTGGAAGCCCGAATCGACGGGGACGGGCCGTTTCGGCAAATGGCTGGAGAATATCCAGGACTGGAACCTCTCCCGCAGCCGTTACTGGGGTACGCCCCTGCCCGTCTGGCGCAGCGAGGACGGCAAGGAAGAAAAGTGCATCGGCACGCTCAAGGAACTCTATGCGGAAATCGACAAGGCCGTCGCGGCCGGACTGATGCCTTCCAATCCCTTCCGGGACGCCGGCTTCGATCCGGAGGATATGTCCAAGGAGAATTACGACCGCATCGACCTGCACCGTCCCTACGTGGACCGCATCATCCTCGTCTCCGACAGCGGCCGCAAGATGGTCCGCGAGAGCGACCTGATTGACGTGTGGTTCGACTCCGGCGCGATGCCCTATGCCCAGGAAGGACTGCGCAGCCTCGGGCAGCCCCGCTTCGGCTGCACGGCCGATTTCATCGCCGAAGGCGTGGACCAGACCCGGGGATGGTTCTACACCCTGCATGCCATCCATACGATGGTTTCCGGCACACCCGCCTTCAAGGCCGTCATATCCAACGGTCTGGTCCTCGACAAGGACGGCAACAAGATGAGCAAGCGCCTGGGCAACGCCGTGGATCCCTTCAAGGCCCTTGATACCTACGGCGCTGATGCCCTGCGCTGGTATATGCTGACCAACGCCCAGCCTTGGGACAACCTCAAGTTCGACGAAGCAGGCGTGGCCGAGGTGCGCCGCAAATTCTTCGGCACCCTCTACAATACATACGCGCTGTTCGCCGTCTATGCCAACATCGATGATTTCGACCCGCAGGCGCCCGCGATAGCGTATGCCCGGCGGCCCGAGTTCGACCGCTGGATCATCAGCAGTCTCAACACCCTCGTCAAACGGGTAGAAGCCTGCTACGAAGACTACAATGTGACCGATGCCGGCCGTCTGATTCAGGATTTCGTCTGCGACGACCTGAGCAACTGGTACATCCGGCTCAACAAGAAGCGCGTCTGGACCTCGGGGATGTCCGAGGACAAACTCTCCGCCTACCAGACCATCTGGGAAGTGCTCAGGACCGTCGCCCTGCTGGCGGCTCCCATCGC
>CAMNQO010000173.1 GCA_946549475.1 uncultured Bacteroidales bacterium | reverse complement strand
CTCACCGTAGCCTATGGCGGCTTTACCCTGCTGGACAACATCAATTTCCACATCAGTGAGAATGACAAGATCGGTCTGGTAGGCAAGAACGGTGCGGGCAAATCGACGCTGCTCAAACTGATTTGCGGCGAACAAAGCCCCACATCGGGCAAGGTGGAGGTCCCCGGCGGAATGAACATCGGCTACCTTCCCCAGATTATGCAGCACCATCGCGGCCGCAGCGTGCTGGACGAAGCCCTGACCGCCTTCGCATCCGTCTTTGCGATGGAGGAGGAACTCAATCAAGTATCGCAAGAACTCGCCGAGAGAACGGATTATGAGTCAGAATCTTACTCCAACCTCATCATCCGGATGAACGAGCTGAGCGACCAACTCGCCATCGTCCGTAGCGACGACCCGCAAGTCCTGGCCGAACGCACCCTGACCGGTCTGGGATTCAAGAAAGAGGAACTCTCCCGCCCCACCGAGACCTTCTCCCAAGGCTGGAACATGCGCATCGAGCTGGCCAAAATCCTGCTCGGCTCCCCGGACATCCTGCTGCTGGACGAGCCGACCAACCACCTCGACATCGAGTCCATCGAATGGCTGGAAGAGTACCTGAAGGACTACCGGGGCTCGCTCGTGCTGATTTCCCACGACCGCAAGTTCCTCGACAACGTCACCAACCGCACCGTGGAGATTATGCTCGGGCATATCCACGACTACAAAGTCCCCTACAGCCAGTATCAGGTCCTGCGCGCCGAGCGTATCGGACAGCAGCGGGCCGCGTACGAGAACCAGCAGCGGATGATTGAAAAGACGGAAGAGTTCATCGAAAAATTCCGTTACAAGCCCACCAAGTCCAATCAGGTCCAGTCCCGCGTGAAAGCGCTCGAAAGGCTGGAACGCATCGAAGTGGACATTGAAGACAAGGCCGCGATGAGCGTCAAGTTCCCGCCGGCGCCCCGCAGCGGGGACATCGTCTTTAAGGCGACGGACCTGCAAGCCGGTTACCCCTCGGCGAAAGGGAGCCCCAAAATCGTGTTCTCAGATGCCCAAATCGAGGTCAAGCGGGGCGAAAAGGTCGCCCTGGTCGGCCGCAACGGTGAAGGCAAGACCACGCTGATGCGCATCATCATGCGCGAACTCGACCCCCTCGGCGGCGAGGCCCGGACCGGACACAATGTCAGTATCGGCTATTACGCCCAGAATCAGGAAGATGTCCTGGACAAACAGGATACGGTCTTCGGTACGCTGGACCGCATTGCCGTAGGCGACATCCGCACCAAACTCCGCGACATCCTGGCCGCCTTCCTTTTTAAAGGGGAAGACATCGACAAGAAAGTGGCGGTGCTCAGCGGCGGGGAACGGGCCCGGCTGGCGATGGCCAAACTGATGCTCAACCCCTACAACCTGCTGGCCCTCGACGAGCCGACCAACCATATGGACATCCTGTCCAAGGACATCCTCAAACAGGCCCTTCAGCGCTACGACGGCACCCTGATCATCGTCTCGCACGACCGTGATTTCCTCGACGGACTGGTGGACAAGGTCTATGAGTTCCGCGACGGACGGGTCAAGGAACACCTGGGCGGCATCGGGGAATTCCTCCGCAGCCGCAAGATTGAATCCCTCCGCGAACTGGAACGCAAGGCCCCGGCCGCGACCGGCAAGCCGGCTCCCTCGGAAAACGCCAAAGGAAAAACGGCAATTGGCTCCGGCGAAGCGGGCTCCAAAGACAAAAGCGAAGGCCGCCAGCAGCAGGAAACCCGCAAGTTCCTCTCCAAGGAACAACGCAAGATCAAGAATCGGGTGGATTGGCTGGAAAAGGAAATCGCCAAGTTGGAGAACGCGCAGAAAGACATCGAAGCCCGCTTGCAGGCCCCCGGTCCGCAGGACGACATCCTCGACCTGACCCGGCAATATCTGGAAAACAAACGCGAAAACGACGCCCTGACCGCCGAGTGGCTGGAACTTTCGGAAAAATTATAAGCATCTATGAATTATATTTTTGGCATACACCCTGTCATCGAAGCCCTCAAGACGGGCAAGCAGATAGACAAAGTCCTGCTCAAGCAGGGAATGGAAGGCCCGGCCTACCGCGAGATGATCACCCTCATCGGCGAAAGGCACATCCCTTACCAGTACGTTCCCCTTGAAAAACTCAACCGCGAGGTCCGGGGCGCCCACCAGGGCGTCATCGCCTATCTCGCCCAAATCGACTATGTTGATATCGAGACGCTGGTCAACAACGCCCTCGCCACCTCGACCGAGCCGGTCGTCGTCATCCTCGACGGCGTGAGCGACGTCCGCAACCTCGGCGCCATCGCCCGTACGCTGGAATGTGCCGGCGGCCGGGGCATCATCGTCCCCGCCAAAGGCGGCGCGGCCATCAACGGGGAAGCCATCAAAGCCTCCGCCGGCGCCCTGCTGCGGATTGACACCTGCAAGGTGCCGAACCTGCGGCTGGCCGCGTATCATCTCAAGCAGAACGGATTCCGGCTGATTGCCGCGACCGAAAAGACCGACCGCAGCATCTACGACACGGATTTGCGCGGGCCTATTGCCATCATTATGGGCTCGGAAGGCAAGGGCATCAGCGACGCGATGCTCGGCCTCTGCGACGAGAAGGCCGCCATCCCGATGGCCGGGCAGACCGGCTCGCTCAATGTCTCCGTCGCCACCGCCGTCGTCCTATACGAAGCCGTACGGCAAAAGAACCATTAAGAATCATTTTAATATGGAAGAGAACAACAACCTCCAAATCGAAGTCAAGCCCGATGTCATCCGCGGCAACTACTCCAACCTGGCCATCATCACGCACTCGGCGGCCGAATTCATCCTCGATTTCGCCTCGATGCTGCCCGGAATGAAGCAGCCCGATGTGGTCAGCCGTATCATTATGACGCCCGAACACGCCAAACGCCTGTTCCTCGCCCTCAAAGACAATATAGAGAAATACGAGAGCAGCCGCGGTCCCATCAGTCTGACGGAAATGCGGCCCTTCCCCGTCACTCCCAGCGGCACCAAGTCCTGAGTATGCCCGCCCGTATGCACCCTGGCACAGGATGGTCGCGGATCATTCTGGGCAGCGCCTCGCCCCGCCGCCGCGAACTGCTCGCGGAACTCGACCTGGATTTTACGGTCGATGCACGAACCGCCTTTGAAGAAAAGATTCCGGAAGGGATGCCCTGCGAGGAGATTCCCCGCTACCTGGCGGAAGGAAAATCGCGCGGCTTCCACCGTCCGCTCGAAGCCGGTGAACTGCTGATTACGGCAGACACCCTCGTCTTTCTGGACGGACAGGCCCTCGGCAAACCCCATAGCCGGGAAGAAGCCGTCGCGATGTTGCAACGGCTTTCAGGCCGTGCCCACGAGGTCATTACAGGCGTATGCCTGCGGAGCGGAGAACGGATGGAAAGTTTCATCGACACCAGCACCGTTCACTTCGCTCCCCTTTCCCCGGAGGACATCTCCTACTATGTGGAACACTACCAACCCTTCGACAAGGCCGGCGCGTACGGCATCCAGGAATGGATCGGCGCCGCCGCCATCACCCGCATCGAGGGCTCCTGGTACAATGTGATGGGCCTTCCCACCGCCGCCCTCTACGCCCGCCTGCAGCGCATCTGAACCGGGATTCACCTCGC
>CAMNQO010000172.1 GCA_946549475.1 uncultured Bacteroidales bacterium | reverse complement strand
ATGTCCTGGGACGTCAAGGGCGATATCGCCCCGGTGCAGGCCAACCTCACCAAGGAAGGCTCCCGCATCTTCATCACCCCGCTCGAACCCGGCATTTCCTGCAAGGGCAAGGCCCTCCCCACCGGCAGGAAAGAGCATCTCTATCACGGCAAATCCATCGTCATCGGCACCACCGACTTCACCTACCTCGAAAAGGACGTATAGGCGCAGACCGGGCGGGAGTTATTCTACCTTCTTGAGCACGAGCATGGTACGGGCGGGAAGGTAGAGGAAGAGGGTGTCGTCGTAGTACCAGGGGCCGTTGGGCGATTTTTGGGGCAGGCTGACATGCTGCTCGCCCGTCTTGAGCCGGCCGAAACCGCCGAAGTCCGCTTCGTCCGTATCGAGTACAAGTTTGTACTTGCCCTTCGGGGCGGCAAAGCCGTAGTTGCTGAAGGAGTCCGTGGGATTGAAATTGGCGGCAAACAGGCAGTCCCGCCTGCGGAAGATGAGGATTTGCTTCTGCTCATCGATGACCAGCGCCTCCGGGCCTTCGCTGAGCAGCCCTTCTGCGGCGGCCAGATGCACCATCGCCTTGTCGAAATCCTGAAGTCCCTTGTAGCGCAGCTGGTCGGAATCGGCCAGCGACCACTGGCGGCGGGCATACTTGAAGGACCAGCCGTTGCCCTCGCGGGGGAAGTCAATCCACTCGGGATGGCCGAACTCGTTGCCCATAAAATTGAGGTAGCCGTTGCCGGCGGTCGCCAGGGTGATGAGGCGGATCATCTTGTGCAGGGCGATGCCCCGGTCCACGACGAGCGACTGCGAGGCCTTGCTCATCGAGGTGTACATCTCGGCATCCATCAGACGGAAGATGATGGTCTTGTCCCCCACCATCGCCTGGTCGTGGCACTCCGCATAACTGATGGTCTTCTCGTCGGCACGTTTGGTCGTGAGTTCCCACCACATTTCTCCCATATTCCACTGCTGGTCGGAAAGGGTCTTGATCCATTTGATCCAATGGTCGGCCACGCCCATACTCATCCGGTAGTCGAAACCGACGCCTCCCTGCGCGAGCGGAGCCGCCATTCCGGCCATTCCGCTCACCTCTTCGGCAATCGTGATGGCATCGGGATTGTTCTCCTTGACGAGCATATTGGCGAGCGCCAGATAGTCCAGGGCATTCTCGTCCACGCCCTCGTCAAAATAAGGGATATAGTCGCAGAAATCGCGGCCGAGTCCGTGATCCCAGTAAATCATACTGGTCACCCCGTCGAAGCGGAAACCGTCGAGACGGTACTCGTCCATCCAGTATTTGAGGTTGGACAGGAGGAAGTATTTGACCTCATCCTTGCCGTAGTCGAAACAACGGGAGCCCCAGGCGGGATGGCGGCCGGCCTCACCGGGATAGAAATACAGGTCCTCCCGGCCGTCGAAACGGCTCAGTCCCTCGGCCTCGTTGTCCACCGAATGTGAATGTACCACATCCATCACCACCGCGATACCCCGGCCGTGCGCGTCGTCCACCAGGCGTTTGAACTCCTCCGGCGTCCCGAAACGGGAGGAGAGGGCGAAGAAATTGGAGACCTGATAGCCGAAGGAACCGTAGTAGGGATGCTCCTGCAGGGCCATAATCTGAATGACATTGTAGCCCAGGTCTGCGATGCGGGGCAGCACGTCCCGGCGGAACTCCTCGAAAGTCGAGACCCCTTCCTTCTCGCCGCTCATTCCGATGTGGCACTCGTAAATCAAAGGGAAGGCCAGTTTGCCGGGGCGTTTGCGACGCCATCTGTACGGCTTTTCGGGGTCCCAGACCTGGGCGCAGAAGGCCTTGGTCTCGGGGTCCTGGACCGCACGGGTCACATAGGCGGGCAGGCGCTCCCCGCCCCCGCCGGGCCACTCGATGAAGAGTTTGTACAGCGTCCCGTGGGAAAGGAACATTTCGTCCAGAACCAGTTCCCAGTTGCCGCCGCCCACGGGTTTGAGGGCGAAGGCGTCGGACCGTTTCCAGTTGTTGAAGTCACCGATGAGGAAAATCTTGGTGGCGTTGGGCGCCCATTCCCGGAAGACCCAGCGGCCGTCGCCGGTCTTGTGCAGGCCGTACCAGATATGGTTGTTGATGCCTTTGAGGAGGGAACCGCCCACGCTCATTTTCTCGCGCAGGGCCGCATAGCGGGCCGCACGTTCATCAATTTTTCCTTTGTAGGGAAGCAGATAAGGGTCCTGCTCATAGAGCATCGGGGCTTTCTTGTTCTTGGCCATATTTCCTGACGATTTGTGCAAAAATAGCAAAATTTTCCGTTACCGGAGGGACTTATTTCTCAAGGGTTCCCAGGGTGTCGCGGCTGGAACGCAGATAGCGGCGACAGGCTCCGACCAGCTGCTGCGCCCGCCTGATGCTGCGGTCGATGTCATCGATACCGGTGGAGGGGTCCTCCACGCGGGCGGCAATCGTCTCCAGTTCGGCGATGGCGGCGGCATAATCAAAGACTTGTTTCTCAGGCATAGGAATTACGGTTTTTCATTTTCGGGAACGGTTTCTACGACCCGGCACAGCGCCCGGCCGTCGGGGAAGAGCACGCTGACGCTGTCTCCCGGCGAGAGCGCCCCCATCTTTTTCATCACCCGGCCGTCACCGTCGAGGGCCAGGACATAGCCCCGTTTGAGGATGTTTTGGGGGTCGGCCGAGAGGATGCGGTTTTCCAGCAGGTCGATGCGGGACTCCATCCGGGCGATCTTGTTGTTGAAAGCCATCACCAGACGCGAGACATAGGAAGAAATATGTTCGTCTTCCTGCTGGTAGATATCCAAAAGCCAGTCGGCGAGGGCCGTGGGGGTCTTGACATAATCGTAGGCGACCTGGTCGCAGATGTGGAAGTCCTGGTCGTGACCGACGGCGGTTAGGACGGGAAGGGGGCAGTCGGCGATGGCCACCGCCAGGTCATAGTCGTCAAAACAGGCCAGATCCAGTTTGGACCCTCCGCCGCGCAGGATTACGGCCAAATCGAAAGGAGCCGGGCCGCCCGGAGCGGCGGTGGCGGGCGCTGCGGATGAGGAGCCGGCCGCTTCGGAGAGCGCCGCAATCATGGAAGCCGGTGCCTGCGGGCCCTGCATCAGGGCCGGGAAGAGGACGGTCTCGAAGACGAACCCGTACTCATTTTCGTGCAGATGCCGCATAAAGTCGCGATAACCGGCGGCATCTTCCGCCGAGATGACGGCGATACGATAGGGCAGGGCCGGCAGCGCCAGGGCTTTCTGCGTCTCGAAACGGCCTTCTTTTTGGAGCCGGGCGAGGGTCTTCTGCCGCGCCTCTTCCTGCGCCCCGAGCATCACGGAAGCGTCGATATCGTTGACAATGAGGGACAGGCCGTACAGTTCGCTGTAATTGACCCGGACCTGGAAAAGCAGCGTCATCCCCTCCTGCATTTCTCCGCCGGTCACCGATTCGAAATAAGCGCTGAGGGCGGCATACTTCCCGGCCCAGATGATAGCCTTCACCTTGGCCAGCAGCGTACCGTCTTCATCCGACTGGGAAAGTTCAAGATAGCAGTGGCTGCCGCGGCGCGCCTTGACGGAACTGATTTCCGCCCGCACCCAGAGCAGAGAAGGAAATGCCTCCTCCAAATCCTCCCGCAGGAGCGTCTGCAAATC
>CAMNQO010000171.1 GCA_946549475.1 uncultured Bacteroidales bacterium | reverse complement strand
AGTCATTCCGATTTTCTTTCCAATTAATCCAGGCATTGGTTTGGTTAATTAATTGATACTAAAAACTTTATCTCCCGCAAGGCAATTTTGCGGGCTGCAAATATACGACTAATATTTCAAAAATCAAAATTTCTCCTTTTTATAAAAGCGTGACAGATATTTTTCTAACTTTGCCGTTGCCTACAAAAAAGACCTCAAAAATGAACCGTTTGAACATTTACAGCCTGATGATGACGACAGCCATGCTGACGGGAGCCTGCGCCCCCAAAGTGCCCTGGACACGGGAAGACGACACGGTAGATGTATATTTCGGGACGGAAGTATCCGATCCCTACCGCTGGTTGGAAGATGACAATTCTCCGGAGACCGCCGCCTGGGTGGAAGCCCAGAACAAAGTGACCCGGCACTATCTGCAACGCATCCCCTTCCGCGCCCGCCTGCTCGAACGACTCAAGGAAGTCAGCAACTACGAGCGCATCAGCCCGCCGCAAAAGATGAAGAACGGGAAGTGGTATTTCTACCGCAACGACGGGACGCAGAACCAGAGCGTCTTGTATGAAATGGACCAGCCGGGAAGCGAGCCCCGTGTGTTCCTCGACCCCAACACCCTCAGCGAGGACGGGACGGTGGCCCTCAAGGGCGTCTCTTTCAACCGGGACGGCAGCCTGCTGGCCTACTGCATTTCGCGCAGCGGCAGCGACTGGCAGGAAATCTATGTGATGGATGTCCGGACGGGCGCCCTGCTGGACGACCACATCCGGTGGGCCAAATTCACGGACGCCGCCTGGCGGGGAGACGGATTCTATTACAGCGCCTACGGCATCCCCGAAGAGGGACACGAATTTTCGGTCAAGAACGAGGGGCATAAAGTCTATTACCACAAGATCGGGACGCCCCAGGGCGAAGACCGCATTTTCTTTGAGAATCCGGCCGAGCCCCTGCGCTTCTACTCCCTCTCGACCAACGAAGAGGAGACGATGGCCTTCCTGTCCGAAGACGGTGCCGACGTAGGCAACAACCTCTATGTCATGGACCTGGAAAACGAGCAGGCCGGATTCATCCGGATGACCCCCGACATGAAGCACAGTTGCATCCCGGTGGAGACGGACGGCAGCACGATATACCTGATGACCAACCTGGACGCCCCCATGAACCGCCTGGTCCGTGCCGACCTGCGCCGGCCCGGCTGGCAGCATTGGAAAACCGTACTGGGCAAAGCGGACCGCGTGCTGCAGGAGGTCACCTTTGCCGGAGAGAGCATCATCGCCTCCTACCTGGAAGACGCCTCCGTCCACAGCTATCTCTATCCGCGCAGCGGCGGCGAGGGCGTGCCCGTTGCGCTTCCAGGCATCGGCGACGCCTCGTTCTCGGGCCGCAAGGGAGAAAACGGGTGCTATTACACCTACTCCTCCGTCACCACGCCGGGCACCATCTACAGCCTGGACCTCAGCAGTCTGGAAAGCCGGGTGTACGCCGCTCCCAAGACGGCTTTCGACCTCTCGGACTTCGAGACCGTACAGGTATTCTTCCCCAGCAAGGACGGTACGCGCATCCCGATGTTCCTTACCTATAAGAAAGGGACGCAGCGGGACGGCGGTAATCCCGTCTATCTCTATGGCTACGGCGGTTTCGACATCTCGCTGACCCCTGATTTTTCCGCCATGCGCATACCCTTCTTTGAAGCGGGCGGCATCTACGCCCAGGTCACCCTGCGCGGCGGCGGGGAATACGGAGAGGCTTGGCACATGGCCGGAACGAAGATGAACAAACAGAATGTCTTTGACGACTTCATCGCCGCTGCCGAATGGCTCATCGCCGAGGGGTACACCTCACCCTCGAAACTGGCCATCGCGGGCGGTTCCAACGGCGGCCTGCTGGTCGGAGCCTGCATGACGCAGCGTCCCGAACTGTATGCCGTCGCCATTCCCCGGGTCGGCGTGATGGACATGCTGCGCTATCACAAATTCACCATCGGCTGGAACTGGGCCCCGGACTACGGCACCAGCGAAGACAGCGAAGAGATGTTCCGGTATCTGCTGGGCTACTCCCCGCTGCACAACCTCAAACCCGGAACGGCCTACCCCGCAACGCTGGTCACCACCGCCGACCATGACGACCGTGTCGTGCCCGCACACTCTTTCAAATTTGCGGCGACCCTGCAGAAATGCCAGGCCGGCGATGCGCCCGCCCTCATCCGCATTGACACCAAGGCGGGACACGGCGGCGGCAAGCCCCTGTCCAAGGTGCTGGAAGAGCAGGCCGATATCTACGCCTTTATTCTGCAGAATTTGGGAGTGAAGTTTTAAGCCGGTCGATTTCCGCACGCAGGTGGCGGATGACAAAGTCCTTGTCGTCGATGCAGCCGTTCAGGCGCTCGACTTCGCGCCTGAGTTTGTCCGTCTCATCCCGTAAACCGGCCAGTTCCAGGCGCAGGTCCGCCAGACGGCTCTCGTACGCGTTTCTTTCGTCCTTCAACAGGGAGGAAGCGACCGGCTCGTCCTCCACCAGGTCGGAAAGGGAGGTGTCCAGGAGGCGGGCGATGTCTTCCATCCGTCCGTAGATCATGCGCGTGCCGCCGTACGATTCCACCAGTTTGTATGTCCGCTCTTCGATGCCCAGTTGCTCGGCCATCCAAGCCTGGGTGCGGCCGAGTTCTTTGCGGCGCTCCCGAATGGCTTTTTTGATGGAATGGTCGTTCATCTTTCTTTGTCACTTATCTTTGGCAAAATTATTTCATTGCAGACAAAGAAAAGAGGGAGAAATTCTTCCCCTCGGGAACAAAATCTTCCTCTTGCTACAAAAAGTCAAAGGCGCTTCCGCGCTCCGGCCCGGCTTCAGGCCTTGCGGAAGGCGATGCAGGCGTTGTGGCCGCCGAAGCCCAGGGAATTGGACAGGGCCAAGGTCAGGTCCACGCGGCGGGCGGTATTGGGCGTATAATCCAGATCGCATTCCGGGTCGGGCGTATCCAGATGAATGGTGGGCGGAACGATGCCCTCTTTGAGGGCCAGGATGGCCGCGATGGCTTCCACGGCGCCTGCGGCACCCAGCAGGTGGCCCGTCATGGACTTGGTGGAATTGATATGCGCCTTGTAGGCGTCATCGCCGAGGGCGAGTTTATAGGATTTGGTTTCGGCCGGGTCGTTCAGGGCGGTGCCGGTGCCGTGCGCATTGATGTGCAGGACATCGCCGGAAGTGTATTGCGCTTCCTTCAGGCATTGGCGGATGGCTTCCGCCTGGGTCAGGCCGCTGGGATTGGGAGCCGCCACATGATAGGCATCGCAGGTATTGCCATAGCCGGCCACTTCGGCGAAAATGGCGGCACCTCTCGCCTTGGCATGCTCGTAAGACTCCAACACGAGCGCACCGGCTCCTTCTCCCATCACAAAACCGCTGCGACGGGCATTGAAGGGCAGGGAGGCGTTTTGGGGGTCTTCGCAGCGGGAGAGGGCGCGGGCATTGGCGAAAGCCGCGATCCCCATGGGAATCAAAGGCGCTTCCGAGCCGCCGGCCACGATGGCGTCCGCATAGCCGTGCTTGATGGCGCGGTAGGCCTCACCCACGGAGTTGGTGGAGGTGGCGCAGGCGGCGACGACCGTCAGGTTGGGGCCGCAGGCATTGTTGCGGATGGCGATGTTG
>CAMNQO010000170.1 GCA_946549475.1 uncultured Bacteroidales bacterium | reverse complement strand
GGAACACCGGGAGGAGCTTGAGGTAAGCGCCGAAGATCGTACCGCGGCGGGCTTCCTTCTGGTCCTTGCCGGAGAGGACGCGCTGGACGATGAACTGGTCGGTACACCAGTACCAGAAGCCGATGATGGCGGAGCCGAAGAAGGCGCCGTACCAGGGGAAGGCCTTGTCCTGTCCGCTGCGCATCAGCGAGGTCATCGAGTCGCCGTAGTCGTTGACGGGCTGGCCGCCGCAGATGTCCATCATCGCGTTCCAGCCGCCCAGTTCTTTCAGGCCCAGGTAGAGGATGACGATGGAGCCGACGAGCAGGATGGGGGTCTGGAGCACGGAGGTCTTCAGGACGGATTCCATCCCGCCGATGACGGTGTAGATGGCCGTGATGATGACCAGGGCGAGGGCGGCCACCCAGAAGTTGATGCCTAAAAGGGCGTTGAGGGCCAGACCGCCGGCCAGCACCGTGACGGACACTTTGGTCAGCACATAACTGGCGAGGGAGAGGTAGGTGAGGATGCTGCGGCTCTGGCCGTTGTAGCGTTTTTCCAGAAATTCCGGCATAGTATAGACCATACTGCGCTCATAGAAGGGCACGAAGACCCAGCCGAGCACGAGGATGAGCCAGCCCTGGATTTCCCAGTGGGCCTGGGCCATGCCGGACGTGGCGCCGGCGCCGGCCAGTCCGATGAGGTGCTCGGAGCCGATGTTGGAGGCGAAAATGGAAGCGCCGATGGCAATCCAGGTGGCGCTGCGGCCGCTCAGGAAATAGTCGCCGGAGGTCTCTTTTTTCTTGCGGGAGACATCCCAGACAATCCAGATCATCGCCAGGAAGAACAGGGCGATGACGATCCAGTCCCAGGACGCGAGCGAGATGCGGTTGAGATCTGCGGCTACGATGAAAAGAGGTTTGTTAAACATGGGTTTGATAGTTTTGTGTAAATGAATTTATATTAATAGGTATATTGTCTGAATTGGTCGAAGTCCGCCGTGCCGCCGCCGGCCCCGAAACAATACAGGGCGCTGCGGTAGCCGGTAAAATAGTCCAGGGTAAAGGTCATCCGGAGCGTGTAGGGCAGTTCGTTCCATTGCTCTCCGTCCGCCGACCAGGAGAAGAAGGCCGTGTCTTCGGTATCGGCCGCCTCGACGGGCGTGAAGACATAGCGGATGCGCAGATGGATGGGGGCATTGTCCCAGGGCTTTTCCCAGATTTTCTTTTCCTTTTCCCGCAGGACAAGGGCCCTGGAGCCGTCGCGGGCCGCTTCGATACCGAGGCGGGCGCTGTGGCTCTGGAAGGCGCAGAGACCGGCCTGATCGCCGGGTTTCAGGCCGGAAGGGTCGAGCAGGGTCTCACTGACGCAGCGGGGACCTGCGGTGCGCTGGGTGAGGGTGCCCCGGGCATCTGCGATGCCCCCGGCGGGCGCGGCTTGCAGCCGCAGCCAGCCGGGACGGGCGGTCAGGGACCACCCGTCGGGCGCTTTGTGATTCCACTGCCACACCAGGGCGAGGGAATCCGCATCAAAGTCGTCGCTGTCCCAGGCGTAGTCCGCTCCCGCTTCGGGAAGACGGATGGTGACCTGCTCCAAGGGCGTGCCATTGTCACCCATCATCGGCCATCCTTCCGTCCATGTGACGGGCTGGAGGGTGGGGATGCGGCCGATGGCGCCATGGTCCTGGAACTGCATGGCGTACCAGTCTCCGGACGGCGTGTCGATGAGCGGTCCCTGGGCGATGCCGTCATGGGTCCGGCCGCCGAGCGTCCCTTTCAGGACGACTTTGTGTTCATAGGGCCCGTCTATCTGCCGGCTGCGCCAGCAGGTAGCCTGACGGATACCGTCTTCGGGCCAGTCAATCTCTATGATATAATAGTATTCTCCGATATGGTAGAAGTGCGCTCCCTCGGCCCGCAGGCCCCATCCTTCGTCGGGCGCATGGAGGATGATCCTTTCTTCGCCGATGACCCGGCTGCCGTCCGGAGCGAGTTCCACAAGTTTCAGATCGCCGTTGCCCCAGACCACCCAGAGCCGGCCTTCGTCAAAGAGCAGCGAGGGGTCGTGGAAAAACCAGTCGTCGAAGACCGTCCGCTCCCAGGGGCCGGCGACGATCTCGCGGGTCTTGTAGAGGTAACTTTTCCGCTGGTCGTTGGCGACGAAAAGGGCGTAGTACCAGCCCTCGTGATAACGCAGGGAGGTCGCCCACTGACCGCTTCCGTAAGCGTTTTTGCCATTGCGGAGGTTGTAGATGTCATCATCTTCCAGGCAGTCGTAGATGTAACTGACGATGCGCCAGTGTACGAGATCCCGGGAGTGCATGATGGGGGCGCCGGGGCAGAAGAACATCGTGGTGGACACCATATAATAGTCCTCGCCCACGCGGATGACATCGTTGTCCGGGATGTCGGTCCAGGTGATGGGATTGACCGCCGTCTGCTCCGCAGGGGCCTCATTTTTCCCGCCGGCGCAGGAAAGCGCCAGCAGGGTCGTCCCGATGAGTATCGGAAGCAGAAATGACGGGAAGAAGGACTGAGGGGCGTGCATGGGATGGAGGGGTTATTTGATCTCCAGGGTGACGATGGAGGCGGCGGGCAGGGTGAGGACGACGCGGGTGCGCTTGACATTGTCGCCGGGTGTTTCTTTAGTGACAATCCGGGCTCCGCTGAAACTGGCCGGAACGACTTCGGGCTTTTTGTCAAAGTCATTGTAGGCATCGATGCGTGCGGCCTTGATGATGTCGCCGCTGACGCTCTTGGGGGAGAGTTTGTCGAAGGCCAGTTCGATTTCAACTTCTTTGTCAAGGCGGGGATTGGCCAGGGAGACATGCAGGACGCCTTTCTTGTCGCGGGAAGCGGAGTAGCTCAAGTCCGGCATTTCGCGGCCGTCCGAGGAGAAAATCTTGCCGGTGAAGCAATGGGTCGGAACGGCGGTCGCGTCTTTGTGGACACCGAACATGCGGAATACATAATAGGTGGGGGTGAGGACCATTTTCGGTCCCCGGGTGAGCACCATCGACTGAAGTACATTGACAACCTGGGCGATGTTGGCCATCTTCAGGCGGCCGGTGTGCTTGTGGAAAATGTTGAGATTGATGGCGGCGACCATCGCGTCGCGCATCGTGTTCTGCTGATAGAGGTGGCCGGGGTTGAAGCCGGGCTCGACGTCGAACCAGGTACCCCATTCGTCCAGGATCAGCGCGACGCGGCGGTCCGGATCATAGGCGTCCATGATGGCCGTGTGCTTGGCCAATATCTCGTCCACCGCAGCGGTGCGGGTCAGGGTGTTGTAGTAGTCTTCACTGGTAAACTGCGTGGCGGAACCTTTGCTGCAATCCCAGCCGGGGACGGTATAGTAATGCAGGGAGAGTCCGTCCAACTTGTGTCCGGCGTTTTTCATCACGGTCCGGGTCCACTCGTAGTCGTCCTCGGAGGCGCCGCAGGCGATTTTGAACAGGCGGTTGCCGGCATAGTTGCGGGCATACAGCGCATAGCGTTTGTACACATCGGAGTAGTACTGGGCCGTCATGTCGCCGCCGCAGCCCCAACTCTCGTTGCCGACGCCCAGATATTTGACTTTCCAGGGTTTCTCACGGCCGTTTTTCTTGCGGAGTTCTGCCATGGAGCCTTCTTCTGCGGTCATGTATTCCACCCATTTGGCCAGTTCTTCGGGGGGGCC
>CAMNQO010000169.1 GCA_946549475.1 uncultured Bacteroidales bacterium | reverse complement strand
CATCGTTACCAACGCCCAGGGCCGGGTGGACAGTTACTGGGAAACCCTGCTGCGTTATCCGTCCTTTCAGTATCTGCATCAGCAGTTCAGTCTCCAGTGGACCTGCCGTCCCCTGGCAGACGGCGGCTGGTGGAGCGGGATCCGCGCCGGATGGGAAGATTCTTCCTCCGCCTGCCTCCAGCCCGTCTCCGTCTTTGCCTGGTCCCGTCTGCATACGGGACTCCTGGGCGGAGGATGTTTCCCTTTCGGCAAAGGACATTCCCTGGAACTGTCCGGCAGCCTGGGAGGCCTTTGGGCTGTTGATGTGGACCATCAGGAGAATGCCTCGCCGGCCCGGCAGGGGAAAACGCGCCTGCTCAAGGAAGTGTTCCGTCCCGATGCCGTCTTCCTGTCCCGCCACGCCCTGACAGCGTCCCTGAGGGCGGAATATACCTTTCCGATATCCCGGACCTTGCTCGGCCTGGCCTTCGACACCGTCCATCTGCACACCTTTTCGCCCGGCGGTTCCCGGATGGGCTTCACCCTGGGCGCGGTCCTGTATTATTAAAAAGATATCCGTTTGCGGTTTCAAAAAAAATTGCATTGAGAAACATTCAGAACAATATGTGTTGCTGCTGTACCTTCCCCGCCGGTTGGTACGGTTTCGCGCGTGCTTGAATGTCCCCCTCTTAATAAGCAGGAATCCATAAGATATGCGCCCCTGCCAATCCCGCCGTGCACGAGCGGACCACCGGAGAGGAAATCTGGCGGGACACCGCGAATCCTTCTTCTGCGACAGCGAAGGCATCTGACCGGTTTCCATAATTTCAAAAATTCCGTATCTTAGCGAAGAAATTGAGAATCCGATGGACAGAAGGACATTCATAACAAGCGGAGCGGCCTCGCTGATGGGGCTGTTCCTCATTCCGGAATTTCTCCGGGCATCCGGGAAGCACGGGCAGCCGGATTCTTACTCCGTGGTGATGCTGGGCGATACCCATTTCGATTCCACGGACCCCGAGAAATATCATGTCGGTTATACGGACCCCAAGCCCGAAAGAGAGGCGAATCATCGCAAAGAGTTCGTCCGGAACGGCAAAGCCTGGTCCGGATACTGCCGGGATCTTGTAAACCGGGCGGCGTGCCTGGTTGACAAGGACACGAGATTCGTTTTCCAGATGGGGGACCTGATCCAGGGAGATACGGCAAATGCAGACATCCACAAGTTGTTTTTGGATGACGCGATGGCGTATTTCAAGTCGGCGATGGCGCCGGACATCCCTTTTGTGACGGTGGTCGGGAACCACGATATCCGGGGAAACGACGATTCCGTGGCCTTCAAGGCGTATGAGGAATATATGACGGCGAGGATGTCCGAAGAACTGGGCCGCCAGGTGGACGGAACGAGTTTCGTGTTCCATTCCGGGCCGGACGCCTTTGTCGTGCTCAATTATTTCACGGCCTCTTATCCCGTCGTCGAGAAATTGCTCGGGCAGGCCCAGGGAGCAAGGCATATCTTCCTGCTGGTGCACACGCCGGTTTTTCCCTTCGATAGCAAAAAATACTGGTGGTGGCATCTGCTGGGGGACAGGGCCGATTCCCGGCGCGAGGAGCGCTTGCAGGTCCGGCGCCTGCTGGCAAAGAATCAAGTGATCGTGCTGTGCGGTCACGTCCATACGACGGAGTTCCTGGACTGGTACGGGGATGGCGGACGCATTACCCAGATGACGATGAGCAGCATTTGGACCAAAGAGAGTCAGGGGAGTTATGAGCCGCTTACGGAAAGCCCCGGGCAATATGGAAAACTTTTTGCCGGGGATAAGTCTGTTTTCGGGGAGTGCCGCGACGGAATTGCATCCTATTCCTTGGCCAAATCCGCAGGCTCCTACAAACTCATCGTCGGCGACAAAGTCTATGTTGATTTTTACGCGGGAAATTCCCCTCGCTTGTCCAAAAGATTCATCCTGCGGGGCTGAATCCGGGCGTCATCACGGAGTCTGTCAGGGAAGAGTTGCCCAAGATTCTGAACACAGGAGCCGATCCGTGCGAGCGGGACGGTGCAAAAATCGTCAAACGCAAATCGTAGAAATGGTGTGCCAAACTCCCGCGTCAGTAGCCGTAGCGGCGGCGGAAGCGCAGCAGCAGACAGACGCACAGGACCAGGCAGCACAGGTCGGCTGCGACCACTGCGATCCAGATTCCGTCCAGGCCGATCAGGGCGGGAAGCAGAAATACGAAGCCCAGTTCGAAAACCAGATTCCGGATCAGGGCGACGACGGCAGAGACCTTGCCGTTTCCCAATCCCGTAAACCAGGCCGAGGTGAAAAGGTTGAAACCGGCGATGAAAAAACTCAGCATATACAGGCGGATGGCCCGCTTGGTCAGTGCGGTGAGTGCGGCATCGTAGCCGACGAACAGCCTGGCGGCCGGACCGGCCGACACCTCGGAGACCAGCGTCATCAGGAAACCTGCGGTCAGCAGGAGAATGATGGAATGGCGCAGCAGGCTTTTCAGTTCGGTTTTGTTTCCGGCTCCGTAATTGTAACCGATGACCGGCGTGACCGTGATGTTGTACCCGAAGAAGACTGCGGCGAAGATATAGCCGTAATAGAGCAGGACGGAATAGGCGGCTACGCCGTTTTCTCCCATCATGCGCAGCAGTTGAAGATTGTAGCAGATGGCCAGGATGTTGAAGGAAATGTTGCCCACATATTCGGACAGGCCGTTGCTGCACGCTTCCAGGAGGGATTTCCGGTCGAAAGCGGTCGGGACCATCCGGAGCGAACTCTTGTTGCGACTGCCGGAAAAGTACCAGAGCGGGTAGAAGCCTCCGACGAAACAGGCAATCATCGATGCGGTCGCCGCTCCCGCCAGCCCCCATCCGAAACCGACGATAAACAGTGCGTCCAGCGCCATGTTCGTGGCGGCGCAGACCAGTGACAAGCGCGTGCCGAGCTGGGGCTTTTCCGCAACCATAAAGAAGGACTGGAAGCACATCTGCAACATAAATCCCGGCAGGCCGACGGCGCAGATGCGCCCGTAGATGACGCATTGACGGACGAGTTCCCCTTCGGCTCCGAGCAGCCGGGCCAGCGGTTCCATCAGCAGCAGGAGGGGAATCATAAAAAGGAAGGAAATGCCGAGGGTGGACAGGATGAGCATGCTGAAAACCCGCTTGGCGCGCTCGGATTCTCCCATTCCCATGATGCGGGACACCAGGGCGGAGCCGCCGGTCCCGATCATCAGTCCGATGGCGCCTATGAGCATCACGGCCGGCCAGATGATGTTGAGGGCGGCGAATGCCGTCGTGCCGACGAGGTTGGACACGAAAAGGCCGTCGATAACGCTGTAGATGCTCCCGACCAGCATCATGATGATGCTGGGAACGGAAGATAATGCCAGGCGTCTGTAACCGTAATGTCCGTGAAGGGCGATTTCCATGGAAGCGGCAAAAATACTCATTTCCGCTGATATGTGCAAACCGGTCCGCTTGGGCCATCTGTCGGCTTCCCGGGCCTCCGATAATCAGGGGAATCTTTCGTGACGCCGGGGAGTCGGGCGGGCGGCAACCTCGGCTTCATCCTTTTTGAAATAAGGAAAATCATTTCTATATTTGCAAATATGCGCCGAAGAGACAGACATATTGAGATGACCAGGAAACACTCTTTCAGGGCCCGTCTTCGGGCATTTCGGATTTG
>CAMNQO010000168.1 GCA_946549475.1 uncultured Bacteroidales bacterium | reverse complement strand
GGCCGACAGCTGCATTCTATGCTTTGCAAGGGCCCCGCGGCGAGCGGTCAGGGATGTCGGAGCGAAGCGACGAAATCCCCCCGGCGAGCCAGTTCGGACAAATTCTGCGCAAATCCGTACATCATATTTTTCCATAGTATATATATTTGCATCAGTAACTGAATATACCATGAGAAAAATCATCTCCGTCCTTTTCCTGCTGACTTGTCTGGCCGTCCTTCCGGCCTGTTCCGGCAAGAAGGAAATCGAGCCCGTTCCCGCCGTCAAGCCTGAACCGGAACAGCCCGATACTCCGGATGCACCCGACGAGCCGGAGCCCGACAAGTTCGACCCCAACGCGCAGACCTGGTTTATCGCCGCTTCGCCCGAGGCCGGCCAACAGCTGGTCCGTGTCACGCCTGCGTTTGTCAATACCTCGGTCCCCGGTTATGGAGATGCCGAGGCGCTGGTGGACAGGGAAGCCTGGCAGTATGAGATATTCACGCAACTCGAAGTCGGCGGAAAATTCTATTTCCGTACCGAGGATGATACGCTTTATGCATTGGGTGCCGACGGGCGTGTCGCCCAGATACACAGCACCGACGAAATCGCCTGGCCCGGCGTGACCCGTGAGGGCGTTTACCGGATGCGCATCGATTTCAAGTCGGGTTATGCTTCTGTCAGAAGGGTGGAAAGCGTCCGTCTCAACCAGCCGGCCCGGGGCGGTGAAATCAATCTGGCGTATGCCGGCCGGGGCTGTTGGAAGAAGTCTGATTTTGTCATCTGGTGGAAAAAGCGGGAAGACTGGGGTGCTGCGTCCCAATGGCAGTACAAATTCCAGTTGTATTTCAATGAGACGAACACCTGGCAGCACTACGGCCTGCGCGAAGGGATGAATCTCCAGACTTTCACAGGCGATTTCTGGCAGGGATGTTTCGACGCGCCCGAGGCGCTTCGCCGGTATGTCGGCGGCAATGACAATAAAGCGACCGTCGCTCTCTATCTCAATGCGGAAAAAGGCTACTGCCACGAGTTTACGGACATTCGTGACATCACTCCCGAGGAAGCGGGAACGGGCGGCAAAATGCTCTTTGATTTCGGCAATACGGCCAATGCCGCCACATCCGTGCCGACCGCATCTCCGGACAAGAATGGCAACAACTGGAACAACATCGAGATTTCCACCAACGGCGGAAATGTCAGCGGCAACGGAAAGATGTTTGAAAACCTGGTCTATGCCGATTCGACAGTCAGCGGTTACTCGCTGGTGCTGACGACGGACTTTCGCAGCAACGGCTCGCAGAACGGTGGTCTGACGGAGGCGATGTACAGCGATCAGACAACCGCCGCCCTGGGCGAACTGGCCATCGGTTCGGCCACGCAGGATTATTTCCATATCGACAACGCTTCGACCGTTTCGACCTTTGAACTGCGCGGCCTCAATCCGGCCAACGCCTATGTGTTCCGTTTCTTCGGAAGCCGTACCGCGACCGCTGACGGAATGACGCGCTATGCCCGTTATTCCGTCAGCGGCAGCAATTCCTATTCCGGGCAGTTGCTGATTACCGGGCCGGAAAATGGTGCGCAGAACAAAGACAAGGTTCTGGTAAGCACGCCGGTATTCCCGTCTGCTGAAGGCGTGCTGACCGTATCGCTGGCCAAAGGTTCTACGACCAACGGCGACCTCTACCAACTCAACTGTATGAGCGTGGAGGAGTTTGTCGGCGGGGATGTTCCCGAGGCTGTTTCGTATGTCTCGCTTGAAGCGACATCTTCGGAAGAGACCTTCCCGATGCGCCGCCGGGAGACATCCTCCCATATCTTTGACGGCGTTTCTTCTTTCACGGGCGGTCAAAGCGTTCCCATGTCGGCCGTCGATGCGCGGGGACAGACACATTCGTTCACGGCGACGGCGACGGTGGACGGCCCCGCTTATTTTGTCGCAGACCTCGATAACGACAGTTATACTTTTACCGCCATTCCCTCCTTGTCCCCGGAAGGAAACGCCGTCAATGGATTCGGTGTCAGCGGTCCGGCCATCGCGTATGCCGGCAAGGGCGTGTTCAAGGGCGAAATTCTCCCTTTCAACGGTACTTCCGAGGGAAATGCGGACGCGATGACGCCCACCTACCCGTTCAGCCGCTACGGCCGCGCCCGTTATACCTTCTATGTGAGCGGCAACCGTGACCTTCAGTTTCGCCGCGTACAGAATCGGCGCCACAACATCGATGTCCGCCGGGACGGCGTGACGGAAGGCAGCGAAATGCAGATCAATCCCGGCGTCTATGACATCACCGTCAACCTCAGGGATTTCACCTATTCGGTGACTCCGAAGCACGATGCTTCCAACCGCATCACGGTGATGGGCTCTTCCGTCCCCTTCGGTACAGGAGCGACGGACAACAAGGGCTATATGTATCTCTATGCCACCCGGGCCCTCACGGACGGCTGGCTGATTTCCAACCAGTCCATCGGCGGCAACAAGACCACCGACCTGCTCGCCCGTTATGACGATTTGCAGACGGACGGAGGGAAATATGTCATCTATGCCCTTTCGATGGGCAACGAGGGCATCCACGGCGCTTCGGACCAGGAGGCGGTCTTCAATCAGTGGCAGAGCAACATGCAGACGCTCATCGCCCGGGCCCGCGAGGAAGGCCGCACCGTCGTCCTGACCAACAACTACGCCCGAGGCGATTTCAACGCTTCGGATTATGGCTATGTCAAGCGGATGAATCTGGATATCCATCAGTGGGATGTCCCCTCCGCCAACTTGCTGGGGGCCATCGACAACGGGGAGGGGCATTGGGCTGACGGATACCAGAATGGAAGCGATGTCTATCATCCCGATACGAAAGGACATCAGGAAATGTCCTATACGCTCGTCCCTTCGCTCTTTGATGCGCTCAAGGCGGGAAAAGCCCTTCCGACCCGTCAGACCGGCGGCTCCTGCAGCCTGTCCGGGAGCAGCCTGTCCTTTGCGCCGGAAGCCACCGTTCATTCCTTTACCCTGGCTTTCTATGTGCGGACGAGTGTGCAGACCGGCACCTTGGCGACCATCGACGGAGCCTCCCGTACGCTGAGCCTCAGCGAGGGCCGTCCGGTCTGCGGACAGCTGGCATCCACGGTTTCCGTTGCGGATGGCCGGTGGCATCTCGTCGCCCTGTCTCATCACTATGCCCGCGGAGCCAGTTTCCTGTATGTGGACGGTGTGCTGCAGGGACAGACCGTCGAACAGCTCGTTCCGACGGAGTTTCGCTTCGGAGCCGTGTCTGCGGAGATACGCGAACTCTTTTTCTGGCGTTCCGGTATGAATGCCGACGAGATGAACGCCCTGCAGGAGGGCAAGATGCTCAAATCCTCCCTGGAAATCTATGCGCCGCTGATCGCCGGAAGCAAAGAGAACCTGGCCCAGTCTACCAATGTTTTGAGATAAGTGAGAAATGAAAAACAAGATGAAGAACCATTTCAGCCCGGCGGGGATTGCCCTCGTCGTCCTGCCTTTTTTCCTGCTGGCGGCCCTGCTGTCCGCTTGCTGCCGGACGCCGGAAGATTACACTGCCTATGTCAATCCCAACATCGGTACCGTCCATAGCCGCTGGTTTGTCTATACCCCTGCCGCCTTGCCTTTCGGTATGGCGAAACTCGGAGCCTCCACCAACGGGACCTATGGCAACAAGGACGGCTGGGAGGCCGTGGGCTATGAC
>CAMNQO010000167.1 GCA_946549475.1 uncultured Bacteroidales bacterium | reverse complement strand
AAGCAAGAAATACAATTACTGGCAGTGGCGGACCATCGTCTGCCTGATGATCGGCTATGCACTGTTTTATTTCGTGCGGAAGAACCTTTCGATGGCGATTCCCGCGATGGAGGCCCAGCTGGGCATCAGCAAGGTGCAGCTCGGTATCTTTATGACCCTGAACGGCATCATCTACGGGACCTCCCGTTTCGTGAACGGCTATCTGGTGGACCGTTTCAGCCGCCGGAAGATTATGTCGCTGGGGCTGCTGCTCTCGGTCATCGTCAACCTGGTCATCGCCTTCAGCCCGCAGATGAACGGGGTGATGCACCTGCTTGACACCGAAGGAAAGGCGACCCTCGGACTCGTGTACCTGATCGGCGGACTCTGGCTGGTCAACGGCTATCTGCAAGGGATGGGCGTCCCGCCTTGCGTCAGCCTTCTTTCCCATTGGATCCGGCCCAAGGAACTGCCCACGAAACAGGCCATCTGGAACACCTCCCACAGCATCGGCGCCGGTCTGGTCGTGCTGCTGTGCGGCTTTCTGCTGAAATCCTTCGGCTACAGCGCCTGGAACCTCTGTTTCATCGTACCCGCCGCCATCGCCCTCATCGGCGTCCCGGTCATTTTCTTCGGGATCAAGGACGATCCCGTCGAGGTCGGGCTTCCGCCGGTCGAGAAAATGGATGCGACGGGCCCCGTCGAAGAAGAGAAACCGATGAGCAAGGAGTTGCACGCCAAGATTATCCGGGCGATGGTGTTCCGCAATCCGGTCCTCTGGGTCATCGCGCTGGCCAATTTCTGTATGAATGTCATCCGGGGTACCATCCTGGACTGGGGCGGTACGTTCCTGGTGCAGGACAAGGGTTTCGACATTTCCACGGCCGGTACGGTCATCGGCAGCTGCGAACTGGTCGGCGGCATCCTCGGAATGATTGTCTCGGGTTGGGTGACCGACCGCTTCTTCGCCCACAAGGCACACCGGACCTGTCTGGTCTGTATGGTGCTGACCACGGTGTCCTTCGCCTTCTTCTGGGGCTCCACCGGTCTCGTCTCCACCATCGGTTTCCTGATTCTGTCCGCCTTCTTCATCTACGGCCCCCAGGCCCTCTACGGCACCTGCGCTTCGATGCAGAGTACCAAATATGCCGCCGGTACCGGCAATGGCATCATCGGCATCCTGGGTTACCTGAGCACCTTCGTTTCCGGCATCTGGTTCGGCCATATCGCCAGTTCCGCTTTCGGCTGGGAGCGGGTGTATATCTTCACCATCGCTTTCGGTGTACTGGGCTCGCTGATTATCGCCCTCATCTGGAAACAGCCGGCCGACGGTTATGAAAAAGTCAACAGAATCATCGCCGAGCACTCCGATGTGCAGTAATTTTTGTAATTTTGCAGCCCAAATTTATCAATATACAATGAATCGCATTCAATTTTTATTCGCCTTGCTCCTGGCAGGCCTTGCAATGTCGCTGACGACGGCTTGCAACAAAGATCAGGACCCGGTTGACAATGTCTATACCTTCATCTATTATGAGGTGGGCGGCGGCGACCTGGACTATGGTATGGATTATACCCTGTACGATGCTGCCAGGGCCCTGACCCTCAAGACGCCGGTCCGTTTTATGGTCCAGCACAAGTATTCCGCCCCCGAAAGCATCAAGATCCAGCAGCAGAAGAATCCCGGCTATGTCCCCGGAGGCGACCCCGGCTGTGTGTATCGCTATGAGTTGAACCCCGACAAGATTGCCGACGAAGAGAACAGTTACCTGAACCTGCCGGCATCCGCCAAATTCGGGAATGCCGATTATGATATGTCCGACCCGCAGCACCTGGCAGACTTCATCAAGTATTCCGTCCAGACTGCGCCGGCCCAGCACTATATCCTGGTCCTCAGTTCCCACGGAAGCGGTTATTCCTATACGACGGAGCCCCTTCTCAAATCGACGATTATCGACGACGAAGCCAATCTCCCTTCCGAACTGACCCTTCACAAACTCAGCAGGGCGCTTCAGCTTGCCGGACAGCATATCGATATGTTGATTTTCGATTCCTGCAGTATGAATTCCGTCGAGATTGTTGCGGAAGTGGCGAACCTGGAGCTCAACGGCGGTCAGATGGTGGACTATATGATGGCTTCCGGCCACTATGTCAGGGCGTTGGACTATGACAAAGTCATCGTGTCCCTTTCCCGTCCGGGCGGTTCATTCGTCAGCAAATTTTCCCAGCCGGCCCAGATCTGGCTGAACATATGCAGCTCGCAGCAGTCGGAGAATTCCGATATCTGCGTGACGGATATGGCGAAATTCAGGCAGATGGAAAGCAAACTCAAAGATGTTGTCGATGAACTCTGCGCCAACACTCCTTCCGACAACGCCTGCAAGATTGCCGCTACGCAGTGTTTCCAATACAACGAGGGAAATACGAATTATGACCTCGGGGATTATTTCCGTCTGCTGGGTGAAAACACCAAGGACAATCAGGCGCTCCAGACCAAGATTCAGGCCTTCCAGGAGGCTCTCGCGGCCGCTATGCCCTATCACTATGTGACGCTTCCCTCCTATAAGAAAGGCAAAGGCGACTATACCCTGAGTTATCCGGTGCTTTTCGGCGCCCAGGGCTATATTATGGAACTGACAAACCTGGCACGCACCCGCATCGGCCGTGCCGAGGACGGCAGGGCTTATTATATCAACGGAAATGCGGTGCAGACTTCGCGGGTCGTCACCGAAGACGAATCTCCGAATTGGGAGCAGACTTATTGCGCCATCCAGTTCGACAAGACGGTGGGCTGGAGCAAATGGTTCAAGAAGAACCCCTGGTTCCCTGCCGGCAACCCGCCCTTCTTCTCCGTTTACGAAGAGGCGCAACCCGAACCCTGGGAGGAAGACTGGGACATATAGTCTCCTTCTTCCCGCTCTTCTCCGTATCAGCGGGGAGAATGAAAAATCAAAAGAGTGGCCCCAAAGTCAAGTTGACTGGGGTCACTCTTTTTTTGTAAGCTTCTGTTACCGCTTGTAGGTTCCGCTACCGGATGCCCACCCGGTTGAAAATGTAATCCACGTTCTTGAAGTAGTAGTCGAGGGTGAAGCAGCCGTCGAGTTCTTCGGCGGACAGGCGGCTGGTGACCTTGGGCTCGGCCTGCAGCAGGGTCTTGTAGTCCAGGCCTTCGCTCCAGGCCTTCATCGCGACGGGCTGCACGGTGTCGTAGGCTTCCTCGCGGGACAGGCCCTTGCCGATGAGGGCGTTCATCACGCGCTGGGCGAAAATCACGCCGTGGGTGCGCCAGATGTTGGCCATCATCGTCTCGGGATAGACGGTGAGGTTTTCCAGGATGCCTTTGAAACGGCAGAGCATATAGTCGAGCAACTCCGTGGCGTCGGGCAGGATGATGCGCTCGGTGGAGGAGTGGGAGATGTCCCGATGGAGCACCTGCGTGGAGTTTTCGGCGGAGGCGATACCCAGTTTCCGCAAATATTTATTCCCTGAGATTTGCGGGTGTACCTAATTTTTTTAATGATTTTAAAAACCGATTAAACCTCACACGAGAAATTTCGTAATATGGTCCATTGTAAAAAATGGCATCATCATTGTTTTTCTCATATGGGAGAGTGAAACGGATAACTTGTTTCTTATCTTGAACAGTTTGTTTAATCAACATCATTTGTTCGGTATTGTCAACATATTCATGTCGAATAAACGAACGGACAG
>CAMNQO010000166.1 GCA_946549475.1 uncultured Bacteroidales bacterium | reverse complement strand
TGTTGTTGCGGGTCTGGAAGTCCTTCCAAGTGAAGTCGTTGTCCTTGGTCTCGGGCGCATTGGCCGTCAGCACATAGCGCAGCACATCTTCCTTGCCGGGAAAATCGTCGAGATATTCGTGCGCCCAGACGGCCCAGCCCCGGGAGGTGGAGATCTTGTCTCCCTCGAGATTGAGAAACTCGTTGGCGGGCACATTGTCGGGCAGGATGAAGTCACCGTGCGCCTTGAGCATAGAAGGGAAAACGATGCAGTGGAAGACGATGTTGTCCTTGCCGATGAAATGGATCAGACGGGTGGAATCGTCCTGCCACCAGGTCTTCCAGGAGTCCGGCAGCAACTCCTTGGTGTTGGAAATATAGCCGATGGGAGCGTCAAACCAGACATAGAGCACTTTTCCGGCGGCGCCGTCCACGGGTACGGGCACGCCCCAGTCGAGGTCGCGGCTCACGGCACGGGGCTGCAGCCCGCCGTCTATCCAACTTTTGCACTGACCATAGACATTGCTGCGCCACTCCTTGTGCTCGCTGAGAATCCAGCGGCCCAGCCAGCCTTCATAACGGTCCAAGGGCAGATACCAGTGGGTCGTCTTCTTCTTGACGAGTTCTCCCCCGCTGAGTTTGCTCTTGGGGTCGATCAATTCTTCGGGCGAGAGCGTGGCGCCGCATTTCTCACACTGGTCGCCATAGGCACCGGGATTGCCGCAGCGCGGACAGGTGCCGGTGATATAGCGGTCGGCCAGAAAGGTCTTTTCCTGCACATCATAAAACTGCTCGCTTTCCCGGGTGATGAATTTGTCCTCGTCATACAGTTTGCGGAAAAAGTCCGAGGCGGTCTTCTCATGCACCGGGGAAGAGGTGCGGGAATAGATGTCGAAATTGATACCGAGACGGGCAAAGGAGTCTTTGATAATCCGGTGATAACGGTCCACGATATCCTGCGGGCTGCATCCTTCCTCACGGGCTTTGATGGTGATGGGCACGCCGTGCTCGTCCGAGCCGCAGACAAAGAGCAGGTCTTCTCCACGCAGACGCTTGTAACGGGCATAAATATCGGCGGGGACATATACGCCCGCCAGATGTCCTATGTGTACCGGCCCGTTGGCATAAGGCAGGGCGCAGGTAATCAATGTTCTTTTTTCCTTCATGCTTCGTCTAATTCAGATTTTTTATTTCTTCTTTCAGTTTTTTTATCTTTTCCGCGATGTGGGCTATCTCCTCCAGCGAGGCTTGCTGCTGTCCATCGGCCTCTTTGAGACTTTTTATCAACTCTTTCCTGTGCTTTTCCAGCAGGACGATGTTGTATTTGACCAGTTCCTCGGGCACATATTTGACCAGAAGCGACTGGCGGGAAGTCATCGTGCTCAGCAGGGCGTCCATCGTGAGGGCGTAACGGTCGATGACAAGTTGCTCCGAGAGAGCGGCGACTTCCCGGTCGGGTCCCTCCATCAGGCGTTTCTGTATCACTTCCTGGGGCTCGCCGGCATCAAACAGGGCCCCGTAGGCTTCGTAGCAACGCTTGCTCACCGGATCGGAGAAACTGACGCCGTCCGCTTCCAGACAGCCGTCGATGAACTCGAAGACGCTGTACGCCTCCTCACCGGGACGATACAGGTGCGAGGTGACGGGAAAATACATCAGGTCACGCCCGAATTTGAGCACATAGGACAGGAGGGATCGCTCGGCTATCGTCTGTTTGTCCACCCGCCGGGCAGGCGCCGGGCGGCGGGACGGGACCGCAGCCCCGGAGTCGGCGCCGTCCGCCGGAGACAGGGAAGGCGGAACGGAGACGGCGGCTTCCGGCCGGTCCCTTTTTTTCTGTTCTTGCAACCTCAACTGCTGGATGGCCGTGGCGACACGGGCACGCAGGACATCTTCGGCTATGGCAAACCTCCTGGCACACTCCTGCACATAGACGCTCTGCTTGACCGCATCGGGGATGCAGGCAATGGTGTCCGCGATCTCATTGATCAGGTCGGCCCGCCGGATGGGATCCTCCGCCGCCTGCTGCGAAAGCAGGCCGCTGCGATAGGTAATGAAATCCTGCTCGTTCCGTGCGATGAACTCCTGTACTTCCTCCAGGCTGTGCCTGCGGCAGAAATCATCGGGATCCTGGCCGCCGGGCAGCAGCACGAGACGCACGTTGAGGCCTTCCAGCAGAATCAACTTGATGGCTTTGACCGCAGCCTTGATGCCGGCTCCGTCCCCGTCGTACATCACGGTCACCGCGCCGTTCTCCCCGGTAAAACGCTTGATGATCTGCACCTGTCCGCTGGTGAGGGCGGTGCCGCAGGAAGCGACCGTGTTGAGAATCCCCTTCTGGTGCATGGAGATGACATCCAGGTTTCCTTCCACCAGGAAGCATTTTTTCTGCCGGGCGATTTCACCCTTGGCGAAATAGATGCCGAACAAAGCCTTCTCTTTGGAATAGATGGGCGTAGTCGGGGAGTTGACATATTTGGCTTTGTTGTCCGCATGGAGGGTGCGGCAACTGAACGCAATCACCCGTCCGCTGACGGAATGGATGGGAAAGACCACCCGCTCGTGGAAACGGTCATAGACCCGTCCGCCGTCCGACTTGGCGAGCACGCCGCAGTCGATCAGATATTCTTCTTTATGGCCTTTTTCCCGGGCGGCTTGAAGGAGGGCCTGGGCATCCGACGGACTCCAGCCCAGACCGTAACGGAGGATGGTATCTTCCTCCAGTCCGCGGGACTTGAAATAGGCCATGCCCACCTGCCGTCCCTCGCCTTCCTTGAGTTGTCCGCGATAGAAATCCGCCGCAAACTCATTGGCAATCATCAGGCTCTCCGTGCGCTGGCGCTGTGCCAGTTCTTCCGCCGTTTCCTCTTTTTCTTTTACCTCTATATGATATTTGCCGCCGAGGTATTTCATCGCCTCGACGAAACTCATGTTCTCGTGCTTCATCAGGAAACTCACGGCCGTACCGCTCTCTCCGCAGCCGAAGCACTTGAAAATGCCCTTGGCCGGCGTCACGACAAAGGACGGCGTCTTCTCATTGTGA
Source organism: uncultured Bacteroidales bacterium (assembly GCA_946549475.1). Lineage (GTDB taxonomy): Bacteria > Bacteroidota > Bacteroidia > Bacteroidales > UBA932 > Cryptobacteroides. Next base: position 682 of record CAMNQO010000166.1, on the reverse strand, counting down.
AAAGGACAGCACGCCATATAACTGGCCCCTCGGCGGGTCAGGCTCACAAAGTCGCCGATGACCTCCTCGATGCGGATGGCATCCTGAATCTTGGTTATGGTGTCAGCCGGAATCATTTTCAGTTGGCCACCTCACACAAGAACTTCAAACGGATCAGCCGGAGTTGGTCTTCTTCCAGATCCGGGAAAGCCTCCATGGCGGCATCTATGTCGTCGGAGTCGGACTCTTCCCGGAACCAGTCGCAGACCGCCTCGACCGTCTCTTCGTCAAAATTCTCATCCACATAACCGATGAGGCGGCGCAACACCATGCCGCCCCGCACGATGGTCTCCAGTTCGGTGAGCAGATCGGACATCTCCAGCCCCTTGGCCGCAGCGATGTCCACCAGGTCCACTCCCTTGTCAACGGACTGGACGATGTACAATTTGAGGTCGGAAGGCTTGGGAGGCGTCTTGACCCGGAAAGACTCGTCGGGCCGCTCGAGTTCATTTTCCTCCACATATTTGGCAATCAGCCGGACAAAGGGTTCGCCGTACTTGGCTGCCTTGCCCTGACCGACCCCCACACAGTTTTTCGCGAGTTCCCGGATGGTAACCGGAAGCATGATGGACATATCCTCCAGGGATGGATCGGTAAAGAGAATCCAGGGCTGGAGACCGAGTTTGCGGGCCATATCCTTGCG
>CAMNQO010000165.1 GCA_946549475.1 uncultured Bacteroidales bacterium | reverse complement strand
TAGCAGCGGATGCCCGTCATGGAGCCGCTTTTCATTTTCACCCTTCTGCGTTCGCCGGAGGGCAGCAGGCGCAGGCAGGGTTTGACCGTCCCCTGGAGGCCCGGCTGGGGGATGGTGGAGATATAATCCCTGTAAACGGGCGAATCCATCATCGCCCGCAGAAAACGGCACATGAAGGAGGCGCTGACCAGGTTGTTGCGTGTCAGTCCGCTTCCGTCCCGGATGATGCCGTCGATGAGGCGGCCGCTGCTGTCCCGTCTGCTGATGCCGATATCTTTCAGCACCTTGTCCAGGGCGACGAGGCTCGAATCATAGCAGGCGCTGCCGCTGATGTCTTTGCCCAGCGTGCGCAGCAGTGTTTCCGCATAGATGTTGTTGCTTTCGGTGTTGCACGAGCGGATGATGTCTTTCAAGGAAGGGGAATCGGTGACGTGGAGTTCTTTCAGGTTTTTCGGCCGCACGAGGGTGTCGGCCAGTTTGTCGAAGGCATTGTAGCCTTGCGTGGAAAATCCCTGCTGCCGGAGGTATTCGTCAAAAAGGAAAGCACAGGTCCTTTCGGGAAATTTGTTGCTGACTTTCAGGTTTTTGACCGGCTTTCCCAATGCGAAACAACCGGTCAGCACGGCGGTGCGGCTGGCATCGTCGGAGTAGAGATAGACCTGGTCTCCGCTCCCTCTTTCGCCGGTGCGGCAAGGCATATGGAAGTCCATCCAGGGCGTTGCAGGACCGATGAACTCGATGTTCAGGCTGTCTCCGACCCGCTGTCCCGGGCTGACTTTGATGGAAATGTAGTTTTCGTGCCACTGCAGGCCGCTCGTGCCGCTGCCGTAATAGGTGCCGATGTCGTCGTACTGCCAGAGGGGGGATTCTTTCATGCCGTCCAGATAACTTCCGTCGCCGATGATTTCACCCCGGATGTGCCTGATGCCCGCCTTGCGCAGCGCTTCCGCCCAGGAGGCGAACAACTCCTCCGTCCGTATTGCGATGGCGTCCACCGAGCCCAGGGTCGGATCCGCCCCGCCCTGGATATAGACATGGCCCGTGAGGGTGCTGTCTTTGACGCTTCCGCTGCAGCAGAGCCGGGTCTTGAAACGGTAGTCACCGCCGAAATGATGCAGGGCTGCGCCGGTCGTGATGAGTTTGAGGTTGGAGGATGGAATCAGCAGGCGGTCGGCGCCGTAGTCCACGAGCCTTTCTCCTTCGGGCGTCTCGACGCAGATGCCGATTGTGGCCCCCTTCAGGGCGGGATCGGCCAGGATGGCTTCGATTTCTTCTTGCAGGGGATTCTCCGCACGCAGAACAGGGGCGCATACGAGAAAAAGAACGATAAAAAAGTGGATTTTCTGCCTCATATTTTTGAACTCTCGTGCAAAAATAATAACTTTGTGCCAAATGATTTCAATAAATTGACAAAATATGAAAAAGACAGTTCTAGTATCGGGCGGAGCGGGCTATATCGGCAGCCACGTGAGCGTCGAATTGATTGAAGCGGGGTATGATGTCGTCGTTGCGGACAATCTGTCCAACTGCGACATGACTTGTTTCGAGGGCGTCAAAAAGATTACCGGCCGGGACGACATTCCCTTTGTGAAGATGGACTTCTGCGACGCGGCGGCGGTGGAAGACCTTTTTACCCGTTTTTCCATTGATGCCGTGATTCATTTCGCCGCCTTCAAGGCGGTGGGCGAGTCCGTCGCCAAGCCCGTGATGTATTACAAAAACAACCTGGGCTCTTTCCTCAATCTGCTTGAAACGGCCCAGGCCCACGGCGGGTGCAATGTGCTTTTCTCCTCTTCCGCCACGGTCTATGGCGAGGCGGAGAAACTGCCCGTCACCGAGCAGTCTCCCAGGCTGCCGGCGACTTCCCCTTATGGCAATACCAAACAGATTTGCGAAGATATCCTGCGCGATACCGTGAAAGCCTCCCACATGCCGGGAGCCGCAGGGGCCGTCAACGGCATCGCCCTGCGCTATTTCAACCCCATCGGCGCCCATCCTTCCGCCCTGATCGGCGAACTGCCCCGCGGCGTGCCCAACAACCTCGTGCCGTTCATCACCCAGACCGCCATCGGCAAGCGCGAATGTCTGTCCATCTTCGGCAAAGACTATCCCACCCCCGACGGCACCTGCCTGCGGGACTACATCGATGTGGTGGATCTGGCGAAGGCCCATGTGGCCGCCGTCTCCCGGATGCTGAACGGCAAGATGAAGGCCGATTATGAGATTTTCAATGTCGGTACGGGCCGTCCCGTGTCGGTGGCGGAACTGGTGAGTGCCTTCGAGAAGGTCAACGGCATCAAACTCAACTACCGCTATGTGGACCGTCGTCCCGGCGATGTGACGGCCATCTGGGCGGAGACCTCCCTGGCCAACGATGAATTGGGCTGGAAAGCCGGACGCAGCGTGGAAGAGACGCTCGCTTCGGCCTGGGCCTGGGAAAAACACCTGGCGGAGCAGGCTGAATAAGTCCGGCCGTCATTTACCATAGAGATAGAGAAAGAGAGCGTATGATGACATCGAAAGAGATCAGACAGACATTTCTGGATTTTTTTGCCTCCAAAGAGCATAAACCCGTCCCTTCCGCCCCGATGGTGGTCAAGAACGACCCGACCCTGATGTTTACCAATGCGGGCATGAACCAGTTCAAGGACTGGTTCCTGGGCAACAGCGTCCCCCGGTACAAACGGGTGTGCGATTCGCAGAAGTGTCTGCGCGTGAGCGGAAAACACAACGATTTGGAAGAGGTGGGACACGACAGTTACCACCATACGATGTTCGAAATGCTGGGCAACTGGTCTTTCGGAGATTATTTCAAGAAGGAAGCGATCCGTTGGGCCTGGGAGTTGCTGACCGAGGTCTATAAGATTGACAAGAGCATCCTGTATGCCACCGTTTTCGAGGGGAGCGAGGCCGACGGCACCTCCCTGGATACCGAGGCTCGCGACGCCTGGCTGGAGTTCCTGCCGGCAGACCATGTCCTGCTGGGCAACAAGCACGACAATTTCTGGGAAATGGGCGATACGGGTCCCTGCGGGCCTTGTTCCGAAATCCATGTTGACCTGCGCGGCGAGTCGGAGAAAGCCGCCGTTCCGGGCCGGGAACTGGTCAATCAGGGCAATCCGCTCGTGATAGAAATCTGGAACATCGTGTTCATGCAGTACGAGCGCAAGAGCGACGGACATCTGGAACTGCTGCCCAACAAGAATGTGGACACCGGCATGGGTTTCGAGCGTTTGTGCATGGTGCTGCAGGGCAAGACTTCCAACTACGACACCGATGTGTTCACGGGGATGATTTCCCGCATCGGACAACTCAGCGGCCATGACTATCACGAGAGCGAAAAGACCGAAGTGGCCATGCGCGTAATCGCCGACCATATCCGTGCCATCGCTTTTTCCATCGCAGACGGACAGTTGCCCGGCAATGTCAAGGCCGGTTATGTCATCCGCCGCATCCTGCGCCGCGCTGTCCGTTACGGCTTTACCTTCCTCGATTTGAAAGAGCCTTTCCTGTGCCGCCTCGTGGGACAACTGGTGGACGACATGGGCGTCTTCTATCCCGAACTGGTCAGCCAGCAGAATTTGATTGAAAAAGTCATCCGGGAAGAGGAACTCGCCTTCCTGCACACCCTCGACCGGGGCATCAAGATGATGGATGACCTGATGAAGAAATACGCTTCCACGAAATGTATCGGCGGTGCGGATGCCTTCATCCTC
>CAMNQO010000164.1 GCA_946549475.1 uncultured Bacteroidales bacterium | reverse complement strand
GTCTGATGATGGTGATGATGGCGGTGGTGATGGTGCTCTTCTTCTTTGCGCTTCCAGGAAGGGAGATACGAAATCGCATCCACCGGACAGCCGGCCATGCAGTCAAAGCAGTCCACGCAGCGGCTGTAATCTATATGATGGTGCCGGATGTCGATGCAGGAGGCCTTGCAATTCTTTTCGCATTTGTGGCAACGGATGCATTTCTCGTAATCGATGAAGGGTTTGAAGAGGGCATATTTCGCAGTATATCCCAGAAGAGTGCCTACGGGACACACGGTATTGCACCACAGGCGTCCTTTGAGCCAGGCCAGGAGGTTGATGAGCAGGAAGGAAACCAGCGCCAGCCCCAGTCCGGCAAAACTCTTGACCCACACCTCCACGGGGAAGGTGCGGTACACGCCGGCCCTTTCTTCCAGTGCGGAGATGCCGTTGACGGCCAAGCCCCAAAGCGGTTGAAAAAGATTGACTACGATGCGGCTCCAGGTGCTGTAGGGGGCGATCAGCGCGACCAGCAGGTTCATCGTCGTGAAAATGCCCGCGATGCCAATGACCAGGAAAACGGCTCGCAGCCACCGGGGGTTGTGCTGGTAGGAAAAGCGTCGGGGATGTGCTTTGGCGGCAAGATGCGAGACGGCATCCTGCCATACGCCCAAGGGACAGATGACGGAGCAATACCAGCGCCCGAAGAGCAGGGTACACAGCAGGATAGCGGCCACGACGCCCAGGTTGACGGCCAGGACGGCCGGCAGGAACTGGAGTTTGGCCATCCATCCCAAATAGCGTATCAGCAGGCCGCTGTAGTCCAGCAGGAGCAGGGTGATGCCCGTGAAGAATAAGACGGACAACCCGATGCGTACCAGCCGTAATATGCCTTTGGGAGGGACTTTCATGCTATTGTGCTGTTATAGTTTTTTGATGTAGGAGCGACGCCGTTTCTTGCATTCGCCCGGGAAAAGGGTCCAGTGGGCGATGTTCTTGCTGTTGGTCTCCATGATGGCGTTGGTCTCGGCAAACTGGAAGCCGTCTGCGACAGCGCGTTTGAACAAGTCCGTAAACAGCAGGGCATTGATGCCGGAGTCGCGGTAGTCCGGCCGTACCCCCACCAGAAGCATTTCCAGCGTGTCGTCATATTTCCAGTACATCGCTTTGGCGATTGTCAGCCAGCCCAGCGGAAACAAGCGCCCGCGTGTCTTTTGCAAAGCCCGGGCCAACGAAGGCATCACGATGCCGAAGGCGACCAGTTCGCCCTTCTCGTTTTCCACGCACGACACATATTTGAGGGGTAGCAGGCCCAGGTAGAACTCCATATATTTCTTGATCATCTTGTCGGTGAGGATGGTGAAATTATACAGGTCCTTGTAACATTCGTTGATGAGGTTGAAGATTTTATAGCCGTACCTTTCCTCTTTCAGCATCTTCTTGGTCAGGGGACGGATATGGCATTTGCTGCGCTGCTCAACGATGGAGGCTACGCGGGTGATTTTGTCCGGCAGGCCGCCACGGAAGTCCACGCGATACTCGATCCAGTCGTTGTCTTTCTCAAAGCCCATCGCCTCCATGTGTCCGACATAATAGGGATGGTTGTAGATAAGGGCCATCGTGCTCATGCGGTCGTAGCCTTCGACGAGCAGGCCTTCGGGGTCGAAATCGGTAAAGCCGAGGGGGCCGACGATGGTGTCCATGCCGTGCATGCGTCCAAACGCCACCACTTGGTCCATCAGGGCTTGGGAGACTTCCTCGTCATCGATGAAGTCGTACCAGCCGAAACGGACCTCCTTGTGGTTCCATTCTTCGTTGGCGCGGAAGTTGATGATGGCGGCTACGCGTCCGACCGTCTCCCCGTCCTGCAGCGCAAGGTACAGCCGGGCGTCGCAAAACTCGTAGGCAGGGTTGCTCTTGCGGCTCAGGGTGTCCCGGGCGTCATATTCGAGCGAAGGTACATAGTAGGGATTGTCCCGGTATAACTTTTCGGGGAAGCGGATGAAGTCCCGCATATCCCGGGCGGTCAACACCTCTTTGATTTCTACAGCCATATCTTTTCAAAGGTTTCAATCTTGCAAATGTAAGAATTATTCTGCAAACAGACAAAAAACCTCCGCCGGGTCAGAGGCTGACTATCCGGAAATCAAAAGCACCGACGCTTACGCTGATATGTCCGGGCAGGTCGGGGCGGAGAGCATACTCTCCGGCATCGGGCGGCAGCACGACCGTTACCTTTTGCCGTTGTCCGCTGAAGTTGCACACGACCAGGCTCACACCTGCCTGACGGCCGGTTTCATTGCTTTCCGCCGGCGGAAGGGGACCGCAGCGCAGGAAGGCGAACAGGTCGTCCCGGTTGAACGACTGGCACCATCCCAGATCGGAATTGTCCCCCGAGCGGAACACCGTCTCGTCGATGCCCAGGCGCAGGGCCTGCCGGTAGCGCAGCAGCAGTTCGGCTTCGCGCACCGACAGTCCCGCCGCACACAGTTCATTGACGCTTCCGTTCTCCCAGGCCCGCGTGCGGATGACGCTTTGCAGGCGCCGGATGCTGTCTATCGTCCAAAAATCGAAGATGCTCGTGCGTCCGTCCCGTCCGCTGAATCCCTCTTCGTCCATTCCGCGCTCGCCGATTTCCTGTCCGAAATAGAGCATGAACGGCGCCCGGTTGAAAAGCAGGCTGAAACCGAGGGCCGCCAGACCCTTCGCGCCGTTTCCGGCGTAAAAATCGGAGGCTACGCGCTGCTCGTCGTGGTTTTCCAGGAAATTGAGCAGGCGGTCCTGCAGGGCGCCCACCCGCTGCCAGTCGGCGGTGAGGGCCGATGCACCGGCCGGCTGCGCGGGAGGGAAGGTGCCGTCATAAGGCCGCTTGTCCTTGCCCAGATGGCTTTCCGTGACGGCCCTCAGCGTGTCATAGAAGCCCGTCTTGTGGTAGAGCAGGTCAAATCCGATATCGTCCAGGTACATCCGGTAACAGTCGCGGTCATACACCTCGGCGATGAAGTTGACGGCGGGAAACTCTTCCTTGATACGGGCAATCAGCCATTTGAAGAAGGGCGGCGGCACGAGTTCCACCATATCGCAGCGGAAGCCGTCCACGCCCTTGGCCGCCCAGAAACGCACAATCCGGTACATCTTGTCCCAGGTGGCGGTATGGAAGGGGCAGTAGTTGAGTTTGATGGTCTCGTACCAGTCATCCTTGCCGGGGTGGGGCGTAAAGCAGTTGCCGCTGGCCTTGGCGGGGTTTTCCCGCCAGACTCCCGCCCCCTTGCCGGAGCCCTTCCAGATGCCGGAAGGCAGTTTGAAAGGAATGCCGGGATAATAGAAAAAGTCGTTCTCTTTCTTCCAGTGTACGCTCTTGTCGTCGTCGGCACCCAGGTCGGCCGTCCCTTCCGGCGCGCAGAAGGAGTGATAGTCCCGCGCCACATGGTTGGGCACGAAGTCGAGGATGACTTTGAGTCCCGCCTCGTGCGTCCGCGCCAGCAGGGCCTCGAACTCCTCCATCCTTCTGTCTTCCTCGTCGGCCAGATAAGGATTGACATCGTAATAGTCGGTGATGGCGTAGGGCGAGCCCGGTTCGCCTTTGACGAAGGCCTGTCCCCGGGCGTGCCGGATGACCCCCGTGTACCAGATATGGCTGACACCCATCCACTTCAGATAGTCAAACGCATCCCGGTCCCAGTCCGAGAACTTTCCTTTTCCCCACAGCCGGGGCAGCACCTGATAAATCGTAAATTTTTCCATCCGATCCTTACAAGAATGTATCACAACCGTTCCATTCTCAAAGGTAATTAACAAAATGTTAAT
>CAMNQO010000163.1 GCA_946549475.1 uncultured Bacteroidales bacterium | reverse complement strand
CTGCGGGGCAGCGTGATGATTGCCGGTCCGCTGCTGGCGCGTTTCGGTCACGCCTGGTTCCCCAAGCCCGGCGGGGACAAGATCGGCCGGCGCCGGGTGGATACCCATATCCTGGGCTTTTCCCATCTCGGGGCTTCTTACGAGTATGATTCGTCGCGCAAGGCCTTCCGTCTGGAGGCCCCGAAGGACGGTCTGAAAGGCTCCTATATGCTTTTGGACGAAGCGTCCGTTACGGGTACGGCCAATATCCTGATGGCTTCCGTGCTGGCGGCCGGACAGACGATCATCTTCAATGCCGCCTGCGAGCCCTATGTACAGCAACTTTCCAAACTGCTGGTCGCAATGGGAGCGAAGATTGACGGTATCGGCTCCAACCTGCTTCGCATCACGGGGGTGGAGAGCCTGCACGGGGCGACCCATACGGTGCTGCCCGATATGCTGGAGGTCGGTTCCTTCATCGGTATGGCCGCACTGACCCAAAGTGACATCACCATCAAGAATGTGTCTTATGGGAATCTGGGCATCATTCCCGACAGTTTCCGCAAACTGGGGGTCCAACTGGATGTCGTCGGAGATGATATCCATGTTCCCGCATTGGACAGTTATGTCATCGATTCTTTCCTGGACGGCTCCATCATGACCATCGCGGACGCCATCTGGCCGGGCCTGACACCGGACCTTCTGAGCGTGATGCTGGTCGTGGCGACGCAGTGCCGGGGCAGCGTGCTCATCCATCAGAAGATGTTCGAGAGCCGTCTGTTCTTCGTGGACAAACTCATCGATATGGGGGCCCAGATTATCCTTTGCGACCCGCACCGGGCCGTCGTCATCGGGCACGACCATCGTTTCTCGCTGAAGGCCGGCAAGATGCTTTCGCCCGATATCCGTGCCGGTATCGCCCTGCTTATCGCCGCGATGTCCGCCAAGGGCACCAGCGTCATCGACAATATCGACCAGATCGACCGGGGCTATGAGGACATCGACCTCCGTCTCAACGCCCTCGGCGCCCGCATCACCCGTGTCTGATGCTCATGTCTGCCGTAGAAGCAGACTTTTTTGCTTTTCTCATTCCTCACCTGACGCTAATCCTTACCCATTAGGTCAAAGAACATAAATCGTGTTTTTAACGGCAGTGATAATTTTAAATTTGTTGCTTCTTGCTCTTCTGTTGAGTACAAATAGACAAATTGATTCTTTTCGTAATAATGTAAAGGCTTGATGGCGTTCTTTGCATCTACTGCCAGAAATCTACAAGCAGACAAATTATCTGACATTAGGGCCAAGCGCTTGATGAGAGACAACAGTTCTGAGCCAACACCCCTGTCTTCATAGTCAGTATTCACAGCCAAACGCCCGATTAGAATGGCAGGATATCGCCGTTGCTGCTTGGAATAGGAAATATGGGCATTGACCCTCTTTCGCCGTGAATTGGGTATTTCATCAACACGAACACTGTCGTTTGATAAACTATAGGCACATACGACAACTGATGGGTCGGCATCCAGCACAAAGCAATAAGACTTACTGATTCGTGCTTCTTGGTAATGAGGGGCGTCTTTTCTAAAAAACTCGTCCAAATCACTATCTCCGCAATGAAAGGGCTTGCACGACGCCAAAAACTCCCGCGTTAAAAGGCGGTGGCTACAGAAATCCAGCAGAAATCCCATAATACTAATGAAATTTTGCTTTTTGTAGGAATTTTTGGAAATCTTCTTCGCTGATGCAGTTGCAATGCCTCTCGTGGGGATGTTGCTGGGCGTAATCGGCCATCCGGATGAAGCGTTCTGCCGCTTCACCGGTTAAAATGGGAATGGGTCTGATGGGTGTTGCCATTGCTCTAAAATAAATAAACTTACGCCCGGTTTATTATTTTCGGCAAATATAAATGATTTTTCAGAATACTGCAAATTGTCGTAAACTTTGGCTTTCGCGTCAGCCGTTTACCTCGCATCGACACTTTCACTTGACCGGGGATACTGAATTTGCTTGATAATCATTACAAAGGGAAGATCTCTACTTTGAGGAATGATACCGATATCCTATTGCCGGCCGTAAGCGGAAGTAATGAAAGGGAATCCCTCTGTCGGGACTGTTTCTAAAATAATGATGATACTTGGGATGGAAATCGAATATAAGGTTCGTCGGACGCTATGATTCTTCAGGTACTCTGACTTCCGCCGGCTCGAGGCCGGGGGAGGTGACACACAGGCGTACGGCACTTGCATCTGCTGCATCCGGGCGTGCCTGGGCTGCTTCCGGTCTGTGCTTGTCTGCGGCGGAGACCGTTTCACGGCGTAGGACGGCGGAGCAGAGCCCGCCGAAGGCCGGAAGCGAAGGGCTGTAGAAGGGAACGTGCGAGGTCGCGTCGCCGGCATCGGTCGCAAGCAGGCGGGCCGGACCCTCCACCTGGAAGGTCACTTCGTTGGTGGCCGTGGGAACGAAGCGTCCCTCGGCATCCACTATCCTGACGCTGACGAAAACCGTTCCACCTTCTCCCAGTTCGACGCAGGCCTTCAGGGCGGCCGGCGCGCCGGAGGTCCGCACCGTATCGCGTGCCCATTCTTCCCCGTCTTTCCAGGTGACGACGCTGACCGTGCCCGGCTCATACAGCGTCTCATCCCAGCGCAGGCGGTACTCGCCCGGTCCTTTGCGGCAGATGCCCTGGGAGCGGCCGTTGATGAACAGCTCTCCGCTGTCGGCGCTCGTGAAGACGTGCACCGGCGTCACCTGACCTTCCCGTCCTTCCCAGTTCCAGTGGGGGAGGATATGCGCCATCTTCACCTCCGGACGCCACCGGGACTGATACAGCCAGTAAATATCCTTGGGGAAGCCGGCGAGGTCGAAGATGCCGAAATACGAACTGCGGGACGGCGGCGCCTGGCGGCTCAATGCTTCCAGTTGCTTCTCGGCGGCCTGGCGGGCCTTTTCATCGTGGAAATTCGTCAGCACCGTCGGGTCGAAATTGTACGGCGTAGGCTCGCCGATGTAGTCGAAGCCCGACCAGACAAATTCTCCGCAGAAGGAGGGATTGAGGTCTTCCTGCGCCCATTCGTGGTCCGGGCTGCAAGCCCACCAGGGAGCGTACAGGGCATAGGAACTGACCTGATAAGGCGCTTTTTCCGGCCATCCCTTGCCCTTTTCGTCGGAGACGGGGAAAAGGTAATATCCCCGGCTGCTGATGCAGGAGGCCGTCTCGCTGCCGTAGTAGGGCTGGTCGGGGAACTGGCGGTGGAAGTCGGCGTAATAGTCCGGCTTGTAATTGAAGCCGAACACGTCCACGGTCTCGTGATAGGGCTGGAAGGCGCCCCAGATATTGTCGTTGCCGCTGGTGGTCTGCCGCGTAGCATCTTCCTCGCGGCAGATTTCGCTCAGGCGGCGGGGGATGTCCCACTTGTCGCTGTAACCCTGTTCCGCACATTCGTTGCCGATGCTCCAGAGCATCACGCAGGGATGGTTGCGGTCCCGGTGGATCATATCCCTCAGGTCGCGTTCCGCCCACTCGTCGAAGAGGGTGGCGTAGCCGTTGGGCTTCTTGGGGACCGTCCAGGTGTCGGTCAGTTCGTCGATGGCCAGCAGGCCCATTTCGTCGCACAGGTCCAGCAGTTCGGGGGCCGGCGGATTGTGGGCGCAGCGGATGGCATTGCAGCCCAGCTGCTTGAGTTGCCCCAGGCGCCGCTGCCAGACATCCCGGTTCCACACCGCGCCGAGGGCGCCGGCATCGTGATGCAGGCAGACCCCTTGCAGGAACAGCCGCTCTCCGTTGAGCAGGAAGCCTTCCCGCGTGAAGCG
>CAMNQO010000162.1 GCA_946549475.1 uncultured Bacteroidales bacterium | reverse complement strand
AGACGGTGGACCGTCTGCTCGGCCGTCCGGAAGGCGCCGACCTGGACCTCATCACCTATGTCACCGACCGCGCCGGACACGACCTGCGCTATGCCATCGACTCGACCAAACTCCAGAAGGAACTCGGCTGGGAGCCTTCCCTCCAGTTTGAAGAAGGCATCGAGAAGACCGTCCGCTGGTACCTCGACAACGAGGCCTGGCTGGACAATGTCACCTCCGGCGACTACCTCAAGTATTACGACGATATGTACAAAGGGCGGTAAACGCCCGGGCCGGTCGCCCGGCTTTCCGGGGCATCCGCGTCCGCCTTTCAAAGCCTTCTTTCCATCACGCAAAGTGCGGACTTTCCCAGCCCGCACCTTCGTTCGATGTATAAGACACTTGCTTTTGAAAAGTCAAAGCGTGACTCCGGTCATCTGCTTAATGACGGCCGCATCCATATCCGCGGCCTGCATCTTGCGTGCCGTCTCCAGCAGAGCGTTGTTGCGTCCTTCCGCAAGCCCCTCCGCCCGGCCGACCTTGCGTCCCTTGGCTTCGCCTTGCGCCAGCCCCTCTGCTTTTCCTTCTGCGAAGCCCTCACCACGCTGCGGGTAAGTCTTCTTCATTTATGAGTTTGTCGAAGTCGGACTGGAAGAGACGGTCCTGAATGACGCGGTATTTCTCGAATTCAGTCTCGGCAAATTCTTTGGCGTAGTCTGCGGAGACGTGGCCGGCAGTATCCAGTATGGGGTCTCCGCTGGCATTGAGGAAGATGTCCACACGGTTTGCCCAGTCCTCCATTGTCATCGGGATGTGGCGGTTGGCCATACGCTCCGCCAGATCCAGGAGGGCATTGACAAGATGCCCCATATCATCCAGTTCCGATTCTTTGAGGTAGTTCTTGGCGATGCTTACATCGGTTTTGACAATCTTGCCGGAGGGGGCATTCTCCCATGTGGTAAGTCCCATGTGTTCTTTCTCTGCGCTTGCCCTCTCCACAATCAGTTCCGCAGCCGTGTGGCCGTGGACGGCAAAATGGATCTTGTTCTGGATGCGCTTGTAGAAGAGCCGGGTTGTGGGAGCATCTTTGTTGTAGTCGATGGCCGTGGCATAGATGTCGGTGATTTTTTGGTATGCGCGGCGCTCGCTGAGACGGATTTCCCTGATTTCGGCCAACAGGTGCTCAAAATAGTCCTCTCCCAGGAAGGATCCATTCTCCATCCGCTTTTTGTCGATTACGTAGCCACGGATGGCGAATTGGCGAAGTACATAAGTACACCACTGGCGGAACTGGGTGGCCCGGATGCTGTTCACGCGGTATCCGACACTGATAATGGCGTCGAGATTGTAGAACTGCGTCTGGTAGTTCTTGCCATCGGAGGCAGTTGCCGAGATTTTCTCGGTAACTGATTCTTTCGTCAGTTCTCCGGATGCAAAGATGTTCTTGAGGTGCAGTCCGATGTTGTCTGTAGTGCAGTCAAACAGGACGGACATTGCCTTTTGGGTAGCCCAGATGGTTTCATCGTGATAGACCACTTCCACACCCTGGGATTTGTCCTGGGCCTGGAATATGAGGAATTCGGCGGTGCTGTTGCGTATGGTGAGGTTCTTTTCCATAGTCGGCTACTTTTGGGCATTTGTGGTTGCCATGGCGGGCAGTGTGTCTATAAATCCTTCAAATTTAGCGATTTTTCATCGAAATCGGGATAGAAAGTCTAAAAAACGAAATCCCCGTCTGCCGGGGACGCAGACTTTTTGCTTTTCTCTCGCCCTCTCCTGCAGCGAAGCCCTCACCACGCTGCTTGGAGACGCGGGGGATGGGGGGGGGAAACAGTAACGGCTTCGATGGCATCCCGGAGTGCTTAAGGTCTCCATATTTCACGGAGACTTCAAGCAAAAACCCCGGAAAAGTGCCCGAAGTCTCCTGATTTTGATGGAGACTTTCAGCACTTGATGTACCAGTGTCGAAATGAAACAGGGGAGATTACAATTTCCAAAGCGATTTTGTTGTGAATATGAGAATTTTTAAACCAGCATACTCGAGTTCATCACCGCCCTCCGGCGAGCCCAAGCGCGGTACAAAGAGGCTCCGGAATGCAGCAGGCCGCACTAAGCGGCGCAGCGAACAAAGTCCCGATCTACCTTACAGCGCAAGGGCTTTCTGCACGGTCTTGTCGATGGGGAGGTAGAGGCGGTAGAAGGCGTTTTCTCCGAGCGGGGAGTAGCGTCCGACGAGGGCGTTGATCTGGGGCATCAGATAGACTTTGGTCTTGTCCCATTCCGCTTCGGTGCATTTGAGACGGTCGCGGCTTTCGGCAAAGGAGAGGAAGGCCCGCTCCAGTCTGGCGCCGCGGATGTAAGCCTCCAGTTCGGAGTACGACTGGAGGCGGTTGATTTCCGCCTTGTGGGTGTCGAACCAGTAGGAGGCAAAACGCACCTGCGTCGCTTTCTTGTTGCAGTCCAGATAGAATTTCGTCGCCCGTGTGGTATCGACGGGGATGAACACATCCGGGATGATGCCGCCGCCCCCGTACACCGTACGCCCGCTTTTGGTCAGGTAAGCCTGTTCCTGGTCAATCTTGATGCTGTCGGCCGTCGTCATCTCACCGGTGGAGTAACGCTCGTAGATGTCATAGGCGTAGCGCTCGCCGTAGGGCTTCTGGATGCAGCGTCCCGAGGGGGTATGGAAACGGGCGACCGTCAGCCGCATCCCGCTGCCGTCCGTAAAGTCAATCGGCTCCTGTACCAGCCCTTTGCCGAACGAACGCACGCCGAGGATCGTAGCCCGGTCGTTGTCCTGCATCGCACCGGCGAAAATCTCGCTGGAGGAGGCGGAGTGTTCATCCTGCAGGATGACGAGCCGCACGTCCTGATAGCGGCCGCGCCCGTCGGCAAGAAGGTCTTCCCGCTTGCGGTGAAGCCCTTCCATGTAAACGATCAGGTCACCTTGGCCCAAAAATTCATTGCACAGATGATAGGCCTGGTCCAGATAGCCGCCCGTATTGCCCCGGACATCGAAAATCAGTTTCTTCATGCCCTGGTTGCGCAGGTCGGCCGCAGCCTGTACAAATTCTTTATAGGTGCTCATGGAGAACTTCGACAGTTTCAGGTAGGCCGTCGTGTCATTGAGCATGAATGCGGCGTCGATGCTGTGAAGGGGAATCTTGCCGCGTGTGATATCGAAGGGGATTTTCTCTCCGCTGCGCTCCACCAGCAGCCGTACTTTCGTTCCGGAAGTTCCCCGCATCCGCCGGACCATGCTGTCCTGCGGCGTCTTCGTGCCGGCAATCGTCTTGTCGTCCACTTGCAGGATGCGGTCTCCGGTCAGCAGGCCCGCTTTTTCGGACGGACCGCCGGCAATCACCTGCAGCACCACGGCCGTATCGTTCGGCACATTGAACTGGATGCCGATGCCCTCGAAATTGCTGGCCAGATCTTCGTTGCTGGCTTTCAGTTCCACCGGCGGAAGATAGACGCTGTGCGGGTCCAGTTTTTCCAGTGCCGCCGTTACAGCCGCATCCGTCATCGCCTTGATGTCGATGGTGTCCACATAGTTTTTCTCGACCTGGTCGAGAATCAACGCCAGTTTGCGCCACTGTCCGTACTGCCAGTTCTTTCCGACCTGGCGCTCCCGGATCTGCAAAACCAACAAGGTAGCGGCTACGCCCAATGCGATACTGAGCAGGGCGATGATAAGGATATGGGTCCTAGTTTTCATTCTCCAAAGCAATTTGTTCCACTTCAATGCCGGCCCGTCTGAGCAGGTCGATGCCGTCGGTGATGCGGTAGGCATCCCGATAGACCACGCGGCGGATTCCGGACTGGATGATGAGTTTCGCACACTCCACACAGGGCGAAGC
>CAMNQO010000161.1 GCA_946549475.1 uncultured Bacteroidales bacterium | reverse complement strand
CCAGACCGTCTTTTCCGTCTCCCAGATAATAACAATTGCCGCAACTCCCGCTCGAATAACTCTTGAAATACAACATCACCGCTCCTGTTCACAATATTTTTTTATCACTCCGTATGCGTCCGCGATGCCCAGTTCGCCGGAACGGGACAAGTCAATACACCCCTTCTCCCGGTCTTTCAGATAGATCAGCACCAGTCCCCTGTTGAAATAGGCATCCGCCATATAGGGATAGAGGGCAAGCGCCCGGTCATACTGCTCGAGTGCCAGGATATGCTCGCCCCCCAGGCAATGCAGGTTACCCAGATTGAAATAGATATAAGGCATGTTCCCCATCAGGCGGGCGGCTTCCTGCAAGTCTCCGACCGCCTCGGAATAGTCGTAACGGCGTGTCACGCGGTCACGGACCCGGGCCCGGGTCTGTCCGGCCTCGTCCATCGAGAGCACCTGGACATTGTCTTCGATGGAAGAAATGAAATCGATGACTTCCGCACGGAGGACCGCCCGGTTGATCAGATAGAAAGCCTTGGCGTAGCCGTCCTCCTCCCCGATCGCCTTGTCGATATGATTGAGAGCCAGATTATAATGTTTGAGACTGCATTCGCTCATCGATCGCACAAAATGGGAAGGCGTGTCCGGACGGGCCCACTGCGCCGGTGCATCTTCCGTGGCCAGCACGACAGGGACGGGCTGGGCGGCCAGGAAACGCGTCAGGGCGGGATGCTCATAATTGCGCGAGAGGGCATAGCGGGTATGATCCGCTTCCAGGGCCAGGGAGAAACGATAGAGCGGACGCAAACGGATGTCCACATCCCGGTGCTGGAGCAATTCGTCATTGAAGTCTTTCTTGGCGAAATCGGCATCCAGGTTCAGCAGCGAACTGTATTTGCGGGTGGTATCAGCCAGCGACCCCTTGTCCGCCTCGCGTCTCGCAGCGTATTCCTTGACCTTGGCCCGGGCCGTTTCGTAATCCCGTTTCGAGCCCCGCTTGTCTCCCAGTTGGTTTTTGACATAGGAGCGGTTCATATAGGCCTTGGCAAAATCGGGATAAAGGCGGATGGCCTCGTCATAATCCTCCAGCGCATCTCTCCAGCGGGACATCTCGACAAAGACGGCGGCCCGGTTGAAATGGGCGAGCACATTGTCCGGATTGATGTCCAATACACGGTCCAGATCGTTCAACGCATCTTCAAACTGTCCGACCTGCGTATAGACCAACGCCCGGTTGTAGAGGGTCAGGGAGTTGCCCGGCTCGTCGTCGAGCACGCGGTTGAAATCGGCCATCGCCTCGTTGAATCGTTTGAGTTCATAATAGATCAGCGCCCGGTTGAAAAAAGCCAGCGAATTTTTGGGATCCAGTTCAATGGAACGGCTCACATCCTCCAACGCCAGTTTGTAGTTGCCCTGTTCGGCATACAGGCGGGCACGGCGCATATAGGCTTCTGGCTCGAAACGGTCCAGTCTGATGGCCTGGTTGTAGTCGGCAAGGGCCTGCAGGGTATCTTTCAGAAACAATTTGGCGGCACCCCGGTTGAGATAGGCCGAAGGGTCGCGCGGCTCCCGGCGCAGATACCAGTCGAAATCCGCCACCGCCTTTTCAAACTGGCGGGAAAGGAACCAGGTCACGCCTCGGCTGTAGTACAGCCCCGAAAAGCCGGGACGCAGGGACATGGCCTTCTCCAGGTCGGCGAGGGCCAGTTCATATTCCCCCGTACGGCTCTCGGTGATGGCCCGGTAGTGGTAGCCGGAAGTAAAGACGGGATTGACCCGCACGCAGCGGTCAAAATCGGCCCGGGCGCCCCGCAGGTCCCCCAGGTTGTATTTGGCGATGCCCCGGAAGAAAAAGGTGTGGCAGTCGGAAGTGTCCAGTCTGGCCAGGATGTTGAAGTTCTCGATGGCCAGGGCGTATTTCCCGTCCGCCAGCGCCCGGCGGCCTCGGGACATGAAAACCTCCGTGTCGT
The DNA here is from genome assembly GCA_946549475.1 of uncultured Bacteroidales bacterium. Classification (GTDB taxonomy): domain Bacteria; phylum Bacteroidota; class Bacteroidia; order Bacteroidales; family UBA932; genus Cryptobacteroides. The sequence continues at coordinate 1,946 of CAMNQO010000161.1, read as the reverse complement.
ACTGCGCATACGACAAAGAGCCTGCAAACAGCCATGCAAGGAACAGGCAGCAGCCATATTTGACGATTTTTTTCAAATCTGCCGGCGGATTATGCGAAACTTGTGCAAATTTTTCCTATTTTCGCACTGCAAAGATAAGAAATTCTTGCTTTCAGCGTAGATGTTCCGAGAAATGAGATTCCTGCTTGCGCCTGTCTTTTTGTCAATCGGGCTTTCCCTGGCCGCCCAGAACCGCTTTTCGAGCGTGGAAAACGCGGCGGCCAATGTCGTATATCCTTCCGGTCTCCGGTCGGATGTGGAGTTTCTGTGCAGCGAGACTTGCGAAGGCCGTTCCAGCGGCAGCGTAGGCGGCTGCCTGGCCTCGCTCTGGGTCAAAAACCGCTTTGCAAAATGGAAATTGATGCCGATGGATGCGGACTATTATATGCTCTCCCGCAGTCAGGACGGCGGACCGCTCATCCATACGGTCGCCGGCATGATCGAATCCAATTTCTGGCTGGACAACGGGAAATACATCATTGTCTGCGCCCACGGCGACGCCTTGGGCGTATTGCAGGAAAAGGTCTATCCCGGTGCGGACAGCAACGCCTCGGGGGTCGTGGCGACGATGAAACTGGCCCACCTGTTTTCCAGCATGAAGATGCTCGGCCAGTCCGGCTCCACTTCACTGATTTTCATTATATTGGACGGAAAGGAAATGCGCAGTACCGGTGCGAAAGACCTCGTCGCCCGCCTCCGGGAAGGTCGTCTCAAAGACCCCCGCAACGGTGCCGTCATCCACGAGAAGGACATCCGCCTGCTGGTCAATATCGACCAGATCGGCTCCACCCTCTCCCCCATCCATGCGGGACGCAAATCCTACCTGATGATGCTGGGCAACGACCGGCTGAAAAACGGCCTTTCGGAGACCGCCGCCATCATCCAGCGCGAGAGCGGCGGCAAGATGGACCTGGGCTTCGATTATTATGGAAGCAAAAATTTCACCTCCACTTTTTATTACCTGGGCGACAGGGAGGCGCTGGGCCATTGCACCTTCCCGATGGTATTCTTCACATCGGGCATCACGATGAACAACAACAAGCCGTGGGACACGCCCGACACCCTCGATTACGAGGTGCTGCGCGAAAGAATTTTGTTCATCTTTCACTGGCTTTGCCGCATCGTGTAAGAAAATTATGTAAATTTGTCGGTTTAAGATTGAATTATGAAAGATTTTTTGAAACTGATGAAGCGGCTGGTCACCCCCTATATGGGCAGTCTGGCCGGCTCCGTGGGTTTGAACATACTGTCCGCCGTTTTCAACATTTTTTCCTTCGCCCTCATCATCCCCATCCTGCAGATGATTTTCGGCATCAATGAGATGAACTACGACTTCATCCCCTGGGACAGCCCGGATTTCAGCCTGAAGGACAAAATCACGGACAACCTCTATTATTATGTCAGCCTGCTGATACGGGATTTCGGCGCTTCCCGCGCCCTGCTCTACCTGGGACTGTTCCTGGGATTGATGACCGCACTCAAGTGTTCCTGCTATTTCGGCTCCGCGGCCGTCATGATCCCCCTGCGCACCGGCATCGTCCGCGACCTCCGCATACAGATTTACAACAAGATGCTCAGCCTGCCCCTCGGTTTCTTCTCCCAGGAAAAGAAAGGCGACATCATCGCCCGCATGAGCAGCGACGTGGGGGTGGTCGAATCGACCATTACCACGAGCCTGGACATGCTCATCAAGAATCCCATCCTCATTCTCTTCTATTTCGGCACCCTGATTTTCATCAGTTGGGAGATGACCCTGTTTACCGTACTGGTCGTCCCCCTGATCGCCTGGGGCATGAGCGTGCTGGGCAAAAACCTCAAGCGGGAGTCCGGCGAAGCCCAGGTCAAACTCAGCGAGACGATGTCCCAGCTCGACGAGACCCTCGGCGGCCTGCGCATCATCAAGGCTT
>CAMNQO010000160.1 GCA_946549475.1 uncultured Bacteroidales bacterium | reverse complement strand
ACGGCTTTCCGTCCCTCAAAAGCGCAGTTCAGGATTTCTCCCGAGGCCAAAGTCAGCCGGATGCCGGCAATCAACGGATTTTCCCTGCAGGATAACTGATAATGGATGTTGTCCACGCCATCGTTGACCGTGATACGATAAGCGGAGGTCAGGTCGGCGTTGAATGTCAGCGTTTCGGGCCAGACCATCGAAGACCAGTACTTGTCCAGTTCCACTTCAATGCTTACATCGTTGTAGTCTTCCAACATACTCATGTAAAACTCCACGGTACGGGCATCGTCATCTACGACGCCTTCCACCCAGCGCTCCTGCGAGCCGTCCGTGTCAAGGGCCCTGATGGATGAGAAGGGATGTACCGCATAAGCGGGCACATCACCCAGTTGCAGATTCAACTGCTTCCGCTCGCATCCTGCCGTCATCAGCAGGAAAAAGAGCGGAAAAACAGGAAGAAGCAGTTTGCTCAAAATTTTCATGGTCTTCTATTTTTTGGGGGTTAATGAATCCATGCAGGGCCGAATCCGGAAACAAACGGCACACACTTTTGTTAGCTCTGCTAATGATTTTACAAATAAAACCTATCCCGACCCACAAAAAACCGACATCCACAATCGAAATCTTTCGCTTTGCAGAATTGCATAAATGATTGATTGAGAAACAATAAACCATCTCGGCGTCAAATATATAAAAATTAAAACAATTATACAAATAAAGTTTGAAATATTTTTCTATGAAAATCATTCCCTTTTTAATAACTTTTTCTTATAATTATGAACGATTCATTGAGGAAGATGGTTGGACTGGGGGTTTTTCTTATTATCTTTGCGCAAAGATTGGACATGAACAGCGACAAACTCCTCCTGGCTCCCTATTACTGGACGCTGTGCCTGCGGCATCTCTGCTATGACAAGGGATGGATGAAGGTACAAACGGCGCCCGTCCCCACCATCTGCGTGGGGAATATCGCAGTGGGCGGCACCGGAAAGACGCCCTTCACGGAGCTGCTGCTGAAAATGCTGGGGGCTGCGGGGGCAGCGGGTATGGAGAGTTTGACGGACACGGCGGGCGTCGGGCGCGTCGGCGTATTGTCCAAAGGTTACGGACGCAAAAGCAAAGGTTTCCTCTATGTGACGTCCGACGGCACACCCGGACAATTCGGCGACGAACCCCTGCAGATCAAACGGAAATTTCCCGGCTTGCCCGTTGCAGTCTGCTCGTCCCGCATCAAAGGTTGCCGGCAAATGGCCGGGGACGGCTGCGGGCTCATCATTCTGGACGACGCCTTCCAGCATCGGGCTCTGAAAGCGGACTGCAACATTGTGCTGGTCGAATACGGACGCCCCTTGCGCAAAGACCACTTGCTCCCGCTCGGCCGCCTGCGCGACATTCCCGAGCGCGTGGCCGACGCCGATATCATCATCGCCAGCAAATGTCCCGATGACCTGACCGCCGCCGAAAGGGAAGCATGGCTGGCCGGCCTGGGCCTGGAAGGAGCCTACGATGCCGTGGCCGACGGCGCGGAGACCGGAGCCGTTGATGCCGTGGCCGGCGGCGCGGAGTCTGTCAGCACGGAGGATGTTGACGCGGAGACAAAAGGGCAGAAAAAATCGACGCCGGTATTTTTCACGACTTCACAGTACGGCCAGGCGGAAGGGGTCTTTGAAGAAGCCGACCGACACTATCTCTATTCCCCAAAACTGATTCTGCTGACCGGCATCGCCAACGACCGTCCCTTGCGCGACCATCTCAGCGAACGCTACCGTCTGGCGGGACACCTTCATTTCCCCGACCACCACGATTTCAGACCGGGTGACCTCCGCAAAATCGAACTGACCGCCGCCCGATACCCCGAAGCGGTCATCATCACCACAGAGAAAGATGTCCAGCGCCTGCTTCCCCTGCGTGACGCAATGAGCGCCAGTGTCCGCAGCCGCCTCTTCTATCAGCCCATCGAAACCCGCTTCATGGCTCCCGACGAACAAGCCGCCTTCCAAACTGCCCTGTCCGCCCTCCTTTCCTCCGCCAGTTCTCGTTTTTCACAGCAAAACAACAAATTTGGCGATGAGCAATAAATTCCTGAATAATAGATAGCTATTATAAAATGACCTGTATAAAATCACATAGGTCATTTTGTCGTCATTTGTTGACTATCAATTATTTACCAATCGCCCCAAACCTATCACCTCATTCCATCATTCCTGCGGGTAAAGTTTGTATAAATTTCGGAATGTCAAAACTTATTGCGATATTAGTCACCATGAAACAAAGGAAGAGACTTATCGTCAGGAATGTCATCAGTCATTGCTACCAGAGGACAGCGGGAGGTGTTGTTATTTTCTACAACATCAGCGATTATCTTGTCTTTTTCACGATTTTCTGCACGACGGCCCGCAAATATAAAGTTAAAATCCTGTCGCTCTGTCTGATGGCAGACCACATCCACATTTGCATTTCAGAAGAGCGGAAAGGGGAACTGTCCGCCTTTGTCCGTGAATACAGCAAACTGTTTTCCCGTGTACACAACCGGACTTGCCACACGCAGGGGAATTTGTTTGAAAGTCCATTCGGCAGTGCACCCAAATTCGGAGACAAAAAAGCGCGTGCCAACTTGATTTATATCGGAAACAATGCCCCCGAACGCCGTCTGTGCCGGAATGCTGAAGAGTACAGGTGGAATTTTCTGGCATACGCCGTCTGCACTCATCCTTTCTCCAAATCTTTCTCCGCCAAGGACTCGTCCCCGATATTCCGCAATATCCGCAAAGTCGTTACAACTTCTTTCCAAAAAGGAAAATACTTGACATACGAGCAACTTCAGTTCTGGTTCAAAAAGTTGAACAGGGAAGCAAAAGAGCAGTTGACGGACTTTATCATCAGCACTTACAATATTATTGATTATCCTTCTGCCATCCGTTTCTTTGATTCTTATGAGAATATGCTGGCGGCGATGCACTCGAACACCGGAAGCGAACACGATCTCAACGAAGTATTCATCGGAAAATCGGACACATACTATGCAAGTATGTCTTCTTTGCTACTGACCAGAATGAAGTTCATGGATGTACATGATGTTCTGGGACTGCCCATCGCAGAAAAATTCCAGGTTTTTCTCCAGTTGAACAAATATACTGACGCCTTCCCCGAACAAATCGCCGCCTTCCTGCGAATGCCGCTCAGCCGCGCAGAAAAATGAGGTGATGATGACAACGAACCAACTCATAATCTATATGTTAACAGAATTTGACCTATGCAATATTACATAGGTCAAAACATGGCAGCACAAAGATTTGCTGCGATTTAACTTTCATTCCGGAAGTTATTTTGATTTTCCGGCTAAAAATACGACCTTTGCACCCAAGAAAAAGTGATGAAAAGATGAAATCCCGTTTCCTTCTCTGGGCAGCAGCGCTGCTGCTCGCCGTTTCCTGCGGCTCCGTCAACAAGGCATATCTGGTCCAAGGCGGTCAGCAGGCTCTCCAGGCCGCGATGATTACCGACGACCAGATCCGCACCTATGTGCATCAATACATCAACCAGACCGATTCGAGCAGCCAGATGGCCGCCGCCGACAATGACTATGCCCGACGCCTGAAAGCCATCACCGCCGGACTGAACGACATCGACGGGGTCCCTCTCAATTTCGAAGTCTATATCACCCATGATGTGAACGCTTTCGCCTGCGCGGACGGCAGTGTGCGTGTCTATTCCGGACTGATGGACCTGATGAATGACAACGAAGTCCTCGGGGTCATCGGCCACGAAATCGGCCATGTCGCCCTCAAGCACACCAAGAAACAGATGCAGGTCACATTGCTCACCTCGGCGGTCATTTCCGGAGCCTCCGCCCTCAGCGACAAGGTGGCGGCCCTGTCCCAGTCCCAGTTGGGCGCCATCGGACAAACCATCCTCAACGCCCAGTATTCCCAGAAACAGGAAACCGAAGCCGATGACTACGCCTATGATTTCCTGAAAAAGTCCGGCAAGAATCCCG
>CAMNQO010000159.1 GCA_946549475.1 uncultured Bacteroidales bacterium | reverse complement strand
CGGGTGGTTGGATACTGGCGGGACGGTCTCGCTGGACTATCTGGCCGGTATCCTTGAACTTTCACTTCCCGTGGAGGTGGATGGCTTGGTCACGAAGGTGCTCATTACGAGTTTCAGCCACGATTTGTCCGGCAACCTATACGAGCAGGACGGAAAAATCAAAGTGTCGGAGGGGAATCGGACCGTCACCGTCCGTGCCATCGGGCGACCTTGCCGGAAGTCTTCTCCGCTGAAAGTCTATGCCGTGCTGCCCGAAGGGGTATTGGACGACCTGCAGGCCACTATCTATTCGGATAAGGGGACGGTGATTTCCAAGCCGCTTGCAGGGTCTTGTCGCCTGCAGCGGGGACAGGTGGTCAAAGCCGTCATCGACGAGGATAAGATTCTTGATTTTGAAAATGGAGATTTGATCTATGAAGAAGGACAGTTTGATTAAACGGACACAGGCGGGAGCGGGGCTCCTTCTGCTCGCCGCTTTCCTGCTCGTCTCCTGTTCCAAGGACAGGTCTGCCATAGCCGGACGAAATCTGGGCACGGTCGTCGTGGACGCTGCGCCGGGTGCGTTCCCTCTCCGTATCCGTACGGATGTGAAGTGGCGGGCGTGCGCCACGGACAGTTGGCTGCAAGTCGGCGGGCAGTGGATGGAAGCCGACGATGTCTGCCGGATTGATTATGCGTCCAACGAATCCGTCGTCGGCGACATCCGTTTCGCCCGTGCCGGAAATGTTCTTTTCGAAACGGCAGACGGTCTCCAGGTCGATACGCTGCTGGTCCTCCAACGAGGTGCGATGCCTTTTCTTTCCCTGACTGCCTCGTATGAAATTCCGGAAGAAGGAGGTGACTGCTCTCTGACGCTGGATACCAATCTTGGCGACAGGCAGCGTGCCGCGCTGTCCCTGCGTTGTGAAACGAAATGGATACACGATTTGAGACTCGGGGCCGACGGACGAAGCATCCTTTTCTCCGCAGAGGAAGGGGAGGGACGTTCCACGGTGCTGTATGTCGAATATACGGATGTCTTCGGCCAGGTGACGACGACATCCTGCACCCTCAACCAATGACTCCTATGAAAAACGCAATCCACCTGTTGTTTTTGCCCCTCCTCTTTGCCTTCGTTTCCTGTGCAAAGAGCGGCCTTCCGCACGAGTTGAAGGCCCAGTTTCCCGCTTTGCCGCAGACGAGTGAACTGAAAATCGCCTGCCTGGACCTGCGTGAGGATGCACCCTCGGCCCACGAGATCCTTTCCCGCTGCAAAGCGGCGGATGCGGACTTGCTGCTTTTGCGATGCGATGCCTCAATCGATGGCGCTGCGGTCGCTTCCTGGCTCTCTGCCAATGCCGTTCAGTGGGGTCATTCCTATACCCATGCCATCCTTTCGGAAGGGAGGGGACTTGCCGTTACGGCGGTCTCCGGTTGTTTTGCGGAGAGTCTGCCCCTGAATGCCGCCGCTTTCGCCCTCGTTGTGGAACATGCCGGTCTCGGTTGGGTCCTCTGCGATGCGGCCGGCGATGATCTGTCTGCCTTGGCGTATGAATATCGTCACGGCAACCGACGTCTCGACGGATGGGTGGTCTTTCCGACCGGTCCTTCCGATATACTGGAAGAGGCGTCCTTCACGGATTGCCTGAAAGCTCAATGGGGTGGTCACGCTCCGATCGGAGCGTCCGTGCTCTATGCTTCCGGGGGTATCTGGAACAGGATGGGTACGATTTCGGAAGCTCCCTTGTCTTTTGTGATGACTTTAACGCAAGAAAGACTATGAGAAAAATTCTGATTCTGCTGCTGTCCCTGCTGGTCTCCGTGCCGGTCCTGGCTCAGAGCAATGCCAAAAGAAATGTTAGCGGCCAGGTCCTGGGTCCGGACGGTATGCCTGTCATCGGAGCGGCCGTCATCATTGCCGGCACAAGCAATGGGGCCGTTACCGACGAAAATGGAAAGTATCAGCTCCGGGCGGGAGATGACGACATTCTGATTTTCTCCTGCATCGGCTATGCCGAAGTGCGTGAAAAAGTATCTGCAAGAAAGTTGATCAATGTCGTTCTCCAGGACGATGTCACCGTGCTGGAAGAAGCGGTGGCCATCGGATACGGGACGCAGGCCAAAAGTGACCTGACCGGTGCCGTCGGCGTGGTGTCGATGGACAAACTTGAGCCTTCCGGAGTCACATCGATCGATCAAGCCCTGCAGGGTCGCATCGCCGGTATGGATATTATCAGCGGAGGCGGCGAGCCGGGCGAAGGGAGTTCCATCCGTATCCGAGGCACGCGATCCATCTCCGCCAGCAACGATCCGCTGATTGTGGTGGACGGTGTGATTGACGCGGTCGAGAGTTTTTCCGACATCAACCCCGACGATATCAAATCTGTCACGGTCCTCAAGGATGCCTCTTCCACAGCCATCTACGGCTCCCGGGGATCCAACGGTGTCATCCTTGTCACCACCCGAGGAGACAGCAAGGCTTCCAAGGTGGAAATCACGGCGAGCACCACCCAGAAAATCTCGATGCTTCCCAAGAAACTGGATGTAATGAACGCTGCGGAATTCGCCCAGTTCCGCGATGATTTCTTGCTGACCTATGGAACCGTCGGTACGGATACGCCCTACGGTGCCGGCAGCAAATATCCCTTTGCCAATCCCTCCCAATACGGTACCGGTACGGACTGGCAATCCCTGCTTACCCGTCCGGCCTGGAGCCAGACCTACCGCCTGAGTTTCAAAAAGGGAAACGGGCAGCAGTGGACCTACTGCTCCGCTTCCTTTGACGACAACCAGGGCATTGTCCTGGGCTCGGATATGAAGCGCGTGACCGGACTTTTCAAAATGGGCGTCACCATCTTCAAGTGGCTCAAAATGGAGATGACCGCCAACTATACCTGGCGTCACAACGATCTCAACAAAATCAACATCAACGGCATCAACTCTTCGGCGGCCGTCTGTCTTTCTCCGCTCGTCGGCAAGGAAGATATCTGGAACCGCTATGCGGACGAGAGCGACGGCGGGGCCATTTTCGACAATCCCTATCTCAAGGCCACGAAGGAGACGATGTACCGCAACACGCAGAATCTGACCCTTGCTCCGACCCTCAAAATCGAGTTGCCGAAAAATATCCGCATCACCTCCAAATTTTCCTACTACATCACGCACGCGGATTATTTTGCCTACTCTCCTTCCACGATGCCGCTGGCGACATGGCGTCGGATCGGAGGTACCGCCGCGCGGCAGACCCGTTTCAAGCAGACCTTCCTGTCCGAGACCACGGCCGAATACAGCAAGACCATCGCCAAGAAACACAAAATCGATGTTATGCTCGGTTTTACGGCCCAGGAGACCCTCGAGGACAACCACAATGTCAACGGAAGCGGCTATCTGGACGACAATGTCGGCCCCTACAATCTGGGTGCCATCATTGACCGGCGGAACCTGCGCGAACTTACCTCGAAATTCAAGACGACCCGTATGTCCGCTCTGGCCAGGGCCAACTATTCCTGGGAATCCCGCTATTTCGTAACCTTGACGGCGCGTGCCGACGGCTCATCCATCTTTGCGGAGGGACACAAATGGGGCTTTTTCCCGGCGGCGGCCTTCAAGTGGACCGTCAGCAACGAACCCTGGATGCGCAGTGTACGCGACAAGGTCCTCACCGGACTGTCCCTGCGTCTGAGTGCCGGCCGCAGCGGCAACGACGCCCTCTCCAGTTATGTTTCCCAGTCCGTACTGACCACGACGGCCTCTTCCTGGGTGTTCGGCGACGTGCAGAGCCTGGCCGCCTATCCCTCCCGGCTCGACAATCCGAACCTGACCTGGGAGAAGACCGATTCGTACAATGCCGGCGTGGACCTGTCCCTGCTCAAAGACCGAATCACCCTTACGGCCGATGCCTATCTTTCCTATACATCCGATTTGCTGCTGACCCTTCAGAATGCCCACCATACTGGTTATGTCACCCGTTACGCCAACTTCGGCTCCACCCGGGGCTGGGGAGCGGAACTGAGCCTTT
>CAMNQO010000158.1 GCA_946549475.1 uncultured Bacteroidales bacterium | reverse complement strand
AGACCTACGCCGGCCAGACCATCATCTCCAACGCTTCCTGCACCACCAACTGCCTGGCTCCGATGACCAAGGTGCTCAATGACAAGTTCGGTGTCGTCCGCGGCCTGATGACCACGGTCCACGCTGCCACCGCTACCCAGAAGACCGTTGACGGTCCTTCCAAGAAAGACTGGAGAGGCGGACGCGGTATTCTCGAGAACATCATCCCTTCCTCCACGGGTGCTGCCAAGGCTGTGGGCAAGGTCCTTCCCGAACTCAACGGCAAACTCACCGGTATGTCCCTGCGTGTTCCTACCTCCGATGTGTCCTTCGTGGACCTGACCGTCGAACTCGCCAAGGCTGCTACCTACGATGAGATCTGCGCCGCGATGAAAGAGGCTTCCGAGGGCGAACTCAAAGGTGTGCTCGGCTACACCGAGGATGCCGTCGTTTCCACGGACTTCCGCAACGATGCCCGCACTTCCATTTTCGATGTGAAGGCCGGTATCCAACTCGATCCTACCTTCGTGAAAGTCTGCGCCTGGTATGACAACGAGTGGGGTTACTCCAACAAAGTCTGCGAAATGGCCAAAGTCATCATGAAATAATTGAAATAAGGTTATTACAATTTATTTCCCTATATTTGTGCCGCGGACAGATAAGTTCGCGGCACTTTTTAATTGAAAAGCGATGGTTACGATAGAAAAAGTAGCGTCCCGTTCCGAACTCAAGCGTTTTGCCGCCTTTCCCAACGAACTCTACCGGCAGAATGCGTGCTATATTCCTTCTTTGGTCCGGGATGAAATCAAGAATCTGGACAAAGAAGAAAACGCATCTTTCGAGTTTTGCGATGCCGATTATTTTCTGGCTTACAAGGACGGCAAGATTGTCGGGCGGGTGGCCGCCATCTACAATCCGCGTGCCATCGAGACCTGGCAGCGCAACAGCGTCCGTTTCGGATGGATAGACTTTGTCGATGACCGGGAGGTCTCCGCCGCGCTGCTGGAGGCTGTCGCCGAATGGGGACGGGAGCGGGGCTGTGACTTTATCGAAGGACCGATGGGCTTCACCGATTTCGACCCGGAAGGGATGTTGGTGGAGGGGTTCGACCGGACGGGTACGATGTCCACCATCTACAATTATCCTTATTATAAAGACCACCTCGAAGCCCTCGGATTCAGCAAGCAGACCGACTGGGTGGAGTATCTCATCGATTTGCCGCAGGAGTTGCCCGAGCGCTATGTCCGTCTTTCCAAATTGATGATGGAGAAATACCATCTCCGTACCCGTCACTACACCCGCAAGGAGATCAAGCGTTTCAATGTGGGACACAAACTCTTCAACCTGATCAACAACACCTATTCCGACCTGTATGGCTTCTCGCGCCTGTCGGAGGGGCAGATCCGGCAGTATGTGGACAATTACATGCGTTTCATCGACTTGGACTTCATGTCCTTTATCGTGGATGATGTGGAGGAAATCGTCGGTTTCGGCCTGATGGTGCCGAGCATGGCGGAGGCGCTCAAGCGGGCCGGCGGGAAATATCTTCCGGCGGGCTGGTGGCATCTGTTGCAGGGGCTGAAGGGCAAGAATACCGAAGTGATTGACATGTATATCATCGCTGTCCGCAAGGATTTGCAGAGGCAGGGTGTGCCTGCACTCATCGTCAGCGACTTGCATCCGCGTCTGATCACCAGGGGTTTCAAGCAGGCGGAGTCCAATCCCGAGTTGGAGACCAACGCCGACGTGCAGAATCTGTGGGGCTATTTCTCCGCCCGCATCCACAAGCGCCGGCGCGTTTACGGCAAATCATTGTAAGCGGGCAGCACCCCGACCCTACAGCGAATTGAGATTCTTGGAATTGACGATGTGTTTGCCTTCCGGGGTGTAGGCGTATTCCATGTGTTCCTGATAGCGTTGCTCTACCTTGCCGCGAACCACTTTTGACGTGGCGTTGAGCAGGCCGTTCTGCTCGGTGAATCCTTCGGGCAGCACGCAGACCGCTGCAGGCAGCCATTTTTGCGGGAACAGGCCTTCTCCGCTCCGGCCGCTGCGGAACATATTGACTTCCTCTTCCAGTTTCTCCAGCATCTTGATTTTGGCTTCGTAGCCGGACGGGTCGAGTTTGGGGAAGCGTCCCTTGACATACTCCGCCAAGGCTTTCTTGTCGGGACAGACCAGCGCGATGGTGTAAGGCCGCTGGTTGTTGACCATCAGCGCCTGCTCGATGTAAGGCGATTTGGCCACCAGGGTCTCTTCGATGGTCTCGGGAGAATATTTCTCGCCGTCCTCTCCGATCAGCAGGGACTTGAAGCGCCCCAGCACGGAGATGACCCCCGGGTCGCCGGGCCACTGACGGCCCATGTCGCCGGTGTGCAGCCAGCCGTCCTTGTCAATGACTTTTTCCGTTGCGGACGGATTTTTCCAGTAGCCGGCCATCACATTGTCTCCCCGGACTACGAGTTCTCCGACTTCGCCCACGGGCAAGGTCTCGCCCGCTTCGTTGCAGACTTTCACTTCCATACAGTCCAGCACATGACCGCAGGTGCCGAGGATGTTCTGGCGGGCGTTGTTGGTGGACACCACGGGCGTGGCTTCCGACAGCCCGTAGCCCTGATAGACCGGAATGCCCATTGCCGCGTAGAATTTCTGCATGTCCGTATCGAACATCGCGGCGCCCCCGATAAAATATTTCATCCGGCCGCCGAACGCCTTCTGGCGCAGTTTCCGGAAGACCAGACGGTCGTGCAGCCACAGGAAGGGCAGCATCCAGATTTTCGCCAGGCCGCCCCGGTTGTACAGGTCCTTGTTGTAATATTCCGCGAAGGAAACGGCATAACTGATGAAGCCTCGGGCCAATTTGCTTTTGTCTTTGAGCGATGTGTCGATGCCTTTCTTGAAGTTCTTGAGCAGGGCCGGAACGACCAGCATGAGATGGGGCTTGACTTCCTGAATGGTCAGCGGGATGTTGCGCAGCATCTCGCGGGAGGATTTGCCGAAGGGGACGGTTGCGAGGGAGGCTCCCCGGGACATCACCAGATACATTCCGGCGACGTGGGCGAAGCAGTGGTCCAGCGGCAGGATGATGAGCATCGTGTCCGTCGGGTCGAAAAACACCGAATTGCGCGTGCTGACGGTATCTACGGTATAATTTCCATGGGTCAGAAGGACGCCTTTGGGGTCGGAGGTCGTGCCGGACGTGTAACTGATGGTCGCGTAGTCGTCCGGCTCTATGCTGTAGGCGCGGTTTTCCAGGCTGCCTGGATGCTTGCCTATGTACATATCACCGAGCGCGAAAAGATAGGAAACCGGCATTTCGTCCTCTTCCAACGGCATATCCGCATCCAGCACGATGATTTTCTCCACTGCGGGAATGCGTTCCTTGACGGCCCTGATTTTGGACAGTTGGGCGCGGGAGACGATGACGAAACGGGACTCGGAATGGTTGATTTTGAAAGCCAGGTCGTCTTCTTCCTCGATTTTGAAGGAAATGGGGACATTGACGCCGCCTGCGTAGAAGATGCCCAGTTCGCACAGGATCCACAGGTTGCGTCCCTCGGAGAACATCGTCACTTTGTCTCCTTTCTGCACGCCGATGGACATCAGCCCGGCTCCGATGCGCCGCGCGTCATTGCGGGCTTTGGCGTAACTGGTTTCCGTCCAGACGCCTCCCGTTTTCTCTTTCAGGAAAACATTCTTTTCGAATTTCTCCACACAGTCCTCGAAAAATTCGACGATCGTCGGCTTCTCACTCATAGATATTCTCTCTCTAAATAACTTAAAATTCTTGCTCAGACGGATATCTTGAGGTGCCGTTCCAGCCGCTGCGTCAGGGCGGCGAAGTCGTCCGGATTCTCCTCAAAACGGCAGTCGTCCACGTCCACGACCAGAAGCGGTGCCTGGTATTTCCGAATCCACTCTTCATAGCGGTTGTTGAGTCCCTTGAGATAGTCCATCCGGATGTTCTTCTCGAATTCCCTTCCGCGTTTCTGGATCTGGGCAATCAGATTGGGAATGGAG
>CAMNQO010000157.1 GCA_946549475.1 uncultured Bacteroidales bacterium | reverse complement strand
TCATCGGCGCCGTCGGCTTTATCCTCGGCTACTTCTGGCTCACCAAGATTTTCCCGTTCTAAAAAGCCGCTTCAGCATGAAAAAGTTGTCCTGTCTCATCACCCTTTCAATCCTGCTGCTGGGAAGTACACTGTCCGCAAACGCCCAAACGGCAGACAAGCAGGATGCCGACAAGAAGAAAGCAAGCACCGTACAGAAGGCCTTGAGCCATTTCGAGTTTCACGGTTTCATCCGCAGTTATTTCGCGTTTGACACGCGGGAGAGCAGCGCGGGAACGGAGGATCTCTATTATTACATGCCCAAGGATGTCAACATCAGCGCAAGCGGGGAAGATCTCAACGAGCAGATGAGTTTCCGTTTTGCGGCACTGACTTCCCGCGTGTGGGTGGACATCAAAGGATTTCAGTTCGATGCCTGGAAGGTCGGCGGACGCATCGAGGCGGACTTCTATGCCGGTCTGAGCGGCACCACCGGTACGGCCCAGTTGCGCCTGCGCCAGGCGTATGTGTCCATCGCCCGCGAGACCCGCACCTGGAAGATCGGCCAGACCTGGCATCCGATGGCCGCCGACCTGCCCGACATTTTCTCGCTGGAGACCGGCGCCCCCTTCGGACCGTTCAACCGGAGCCCGCAGATCAATTTAGAATGGAACTATGCTGCCTGGGGCGGGCTCACGGCCGCTGCCATCTGGCAGATGCAATACACTTCGACCGGTCCTGCCGGAGCCTCGGCCGACTATATCAAATACGGCCTTACGCCCGAGTTCTACCTGGGCCTGAACTTCAAGACTTCGAAGAGCCTCTTCCGCGTCGGCGGCGACATCCTCAGCATCAAGCCGCGCTGGAACAACGCCACCTGGAACAGCACAGACAAAAAATGGAACAATGACGGCACCAGCAAAGTCAAAGACCGTCTGACGACTTTCAACGCGTTCGTCTATGCCCAGACCAAGGCGGACAACTGGACCTTCAAAGGGAAAGTGACCTACGCACAGGACGGCGGGCACATGAACCTGGTCGGCGGCTACGGGGTCACCGGCTTTCTGGACGACGGCCTCAGTTGGAGTTACACGCCCACCCAGACCGTCTCGGGCTGGTTTACCGCCATGGCGAAATTCGGAGCATGGCAGCCGCAGATGCTGCTGGGCTACCTGGAGAACTTCGGATGCTACAAAGGCATTTCAAATACCGTTGTCACAGTACCCTTCTGGCAGAAGAACAACGCTTCCACCCTTGCCCGGATGTACCGCATCCAGCCCGAACTCATCTACAACCTGGGCAAACTCCAGTTCGGCTTGGAATACATGCTGACGGCCGCGCATTACGGCGAGGCCGATGCCTACAAGCATGCCGTCACCAACCTCCACTGGGTCCTCAACCACCGCGTCCAGGCTATGGTGAAGTTCAATTTCTGAGCCGGCCCGCAGTCCAGCCCGCAGAGACGGCCTGCCGTCTGGCTTGCAATTATTCAACTGAATATCAACACATTACATAAAACGACCTACTCTATTCGAGGTAGGTCGTTTTATGTAGATTCCTATGAATCATCCTGTTAAATGCAGAGGCGGCAAGAGTAGCCCAGCGACAGCAGCGGAGACAACGGAAGCAGCGGAGGCAACAGAAGCAACGGAAGCAGGGCTACGCGCTTCTCCGGATGATTTACTCCAACGGGATTTCGGGATGCTGCACGGAGAGGGGCAGGTCCTTCTGGGAGGCGTAGAACATATAGAGGACGGCAGTCTCCTTGCCCCGGTTTTCCCCGTGGTGGATGGTGCCGACCATTTCCACGACACCTTCGCCGGCGTGGATGGTCTTCTCCTTGCCGTCCTGACCGATGATGGTCAGTTCGCCCTGGACCAGGACACCGAAATTCATCACGTTGTGCTCGTGCCAGCCCAGTTTCTTTCCGGCCGGGAAGACATATTTCATCGCCACCAGTTCGGGGCGGCCCTGCAAATAGTCAGGCAGATCCGCGCCGTCCCAACTCTGGCTGGTACGGAACAACTCGGTGGACTGAACCTCGGCGGGGGCATTGTCCGCCTGGGCATTGGGCTGCTTGCAACCCGTCACGGCCGCCACTGCGCCGAAGACGAGGAGGGCGGGCAAAAAGCACTTCAAAATCTTTTTCATCTTGTTTTTGTTTACGAAAATCGGATACAAAGATACAAACATTTTGCGGAATGGGAAAGCGGGGACGAAATCCGACTTCCGGCAGGCTCAGCCTTTCACGGATTCAGGAAGCAGAGGCATTGCACCTTTGCAGGTGCAGACATAAGCGGAGACGCGGACTGCGACGGCGTGGGCTTCTCTGACCGGCTTTCCCTGTAGGAGGGAGGCGATGAAAGCGGCGGTAAAGGAGTCACCGGCACCGACCGTATCCGCCACATCGACTTTGGGGGTCGCGATAAAAGATGACAGGCCTTCGGCAAAGACATAACTGCCTGTCGCGCCACAGGTCAGCACCAACGTCTGGATATCATAGGCAGCCATCAGGCTGCGACAGGCCCGTTCCGCCGCCCGCGCACCGTCACATTGCAGTTGCTGCCTCCCGGTGAAGAGCCGTCCCTGGCGGAAAACGCCCGCCAGGAGGCAGCCGCCACCCGGACCGTCCTCAGCGGGAACAAGGTCAAATGGGTCGAGGGAGACAAAATACGCGTGAACGGGACCGAGTACACCGTCAGCCTTTCCGACGATGCGCTCAGCGCCACCGTGGAAGTGGAAGAGGCCGATGCCTACTATGCCTTTTACCCTTCGGAATGGGTCAGCGCTTACGCGGATGGCGTCTATACCTTCACGGTTCCGGACCGGCAGGATGGTTTTGTCAGCGACGGCACGACGGACGGCGCCTCCTTCGTCAATAAGGCCAATCCGATGTACGCCTACAGCACCAGCGCTCACTTGAATATGACTTTCCATCACTTCTTCGGCATTCTCCAATTGCAGTTGACCCGCACGGAGGCTGCGGAACAGGTTTTCAGCCGGATGGAATTGAAGTCCAACAATCAGGGCACCGCCCTGTCGGGAGCGGGATTCACCATTGCGCCTGCCGACGGCAAGCGGATCTTTCCCAGCGTATTCAGCGGCAATGCCAAACTGAGGGTGATCAACCTGCCGGCGAATGTTGGTGAACTGACCTTCGATGCCTTTAACGGCTGTACCGCCCTGACAGAAGTCAAATTTGAGAGCGGGCTATACTGGATTGGAGATCGGGCCTTCAGCGGCTGCACTTCGCTCCGGTCCATTATTTCGTATGCCGCGACACCTCCCGCCATGGGCTCCGACAATATTTTCTACAATCTCCCCTCTGACGGAACGCTTAGTTGCCCGGATGCGTCTGCTTATCAAGACGCGTCTTCGCCGGACAACAAATACTGGTATCAATTGAAAAACGAAAAGAACTGGACGATTATTCAACAATAGGAGTCATCCGAAAGTCTTTTTGTCCGGCCCCGTCGGAAATCAGCAAAAGACAATCAGGGCCGCAAGGACAAGGGCGGGGATGACTTCCAGTGCGATAAAGTACCAGAAGGTCTTGCCGGGTGTGTTGTAACTGAGGAGGATCTGGGTCTTGCGGACCAGATAGATCAGGTACATCAGTTCGGTTTCCCGGCGCAGGATGAGGGTCATGACTCCGTCCGGAAAACGGAAGGGCAGAAGGAGGACATAACTCAGCAGCATCAGCGTACACAGCAGGACAAAAAAAGTGAAGAAACTGCGGCCGGTGACCTGGCGTACGCGCCGGTTGTCACTCCTGGGGCCCAGCAGGCGCAGGCAGAGGTTGCGGCAGAGCAAATAGACAAAGATGTACAGTGCGGTCCAGCCCAAGGCGGAGAGCGGCTGCGCCCCGATGATGAGCCGGGCCGGGATGACCCGGTAGCAGGCCAGGGCGACGATAAAGAGAGGCAGCAGCAACAGGGCCAGCGTGTCCCTTTCCCGGGACAGGCTCATGGTATTTTCAAAATTCAGCAGTTCCTTGGCCCGCAGCAGCCCCCCGACGGACGCCGGCAGCACATCCACCATCCTGGGGATGGCAAAGAGCAGAAAGAGCACGCCGGCTCCGCAGAAAACC
>CAMNQO010000156.1 GCA_946549475.1 uncultured Bacteroidales bacterium | reverse complement strand
AGGTGCGTTCGACTGGGGCTGGAACCGGGCCCAGGCGCAAGAAATGGCCTATGAATCAGACGGCATCGTCAGCTGGACCGGGATGACCTTCGCCAACTCCACTTTCAAGTTTTTGATTGCCGATCAGCAAAGTGACGGGGATGCTCCGGAGAGCGGATACGGAACCTACATCCGCTGGTACGGGTATGTCCGGGACACCGGCAGTGATGATTACTGGACGATCGTATGGAACGATGCTTCAGATGACCAGTTTGACATTGCAAACAAGGGCTATGGAAGCGGTATCCATACCATCACTTTGAATCTGACGACAAAAAAAGTCGATGTAACTCCTGTACAACAATGAAACTCACATTGAAAAAATACGAAAAGCCCAACAGCCTTGTACTGTGGATGATTGCTGACAACAGCGTGCTGGAGGCTTCCTACGGCAAAGACGGCGAGGCCGGTTCCGAAATTGATTTTGATAACGAATACGACCTTTGATGGACATGAAAAACATAGTCAAAACAATATTTCTGTGCCTGCTGTGCGGCTGGATGTGGGGGTGTCAGGAAAAAAGTCTCACGGACACCGAAGCGGCCGACGCCTCCATTGCCGAAAAAGAGGGCTTTGCTGCCAAGAAAAGACTGACCCTTCGTGCCGGATCACCCGGCGACGAAGTCGCAAACAAGACAGTGCTGACCGAAGGGACTGTTCCTATGTGGCAAGCCGATGATGCCATCGGAGTCATCTCGGACTATGGTTCGGGCTACGAACTTTCCCGTTTCGGAAATGATGCATCCATCGTATCCCGGGCGACCACTTTTTCGGGAGAAATGGAACATCCTGAGGGAGATTTATACCCTGTGTTTCCTTATTACGATGCCGCGCCGACCGCCAATTATGTCTTAGTTGACATCAAGCGGAACCAGACGGTAAGCGAAGGCACTTATGACGGGACCTGTGACATCATGAGCGGGAAAAAAGTAATCCTGGACGATGATGGGAAACAAATTGAAAACTTACGATTCAAAAGGCACAGCGCCATCGTCAAAGTCCTCCTGAAGAATTATCCGTCCGAGTATGCTGCGGCTTTCGCGACGGAGAAAGTCGAAAGCGTCAGAATCAAATCCAGCAACCGTTCCCTGACCGGGTTGACGCGCCTGGATTGGAAGAACGGAGAAATCGTCGCCCTGGATCCCTCCAGGTATTATTCCGACGCCATTGCCACCTGGCCCGTTTCGGAGAGGATTGCAATGGGCAGCAGTCACGCCACTTACTTTGCGCTCTACCCCGGAACACTCCTCGCGGGAGGGCAACTGACAGTAACTGTGGAGACAACGAATTTCTCTATCACCAAAGTCATTTCCCTGGATTCCGACATCGTCTTGAAAGAAGGAGACGGAACTTTGCTCAATATCTCGCTTGACCGGGGCGATGTCACCATCCGGACGAAAAAAGTGTACATCTATTTCTGGAATATGGATGCCGACCCCCGCAACGGAAAAGAAATGACAAGAATCTCCGAGGGCGTGTACCAATGGGAAGGATGGTGCTTTGACAGCCAATTCAAGTTCAATACGGACAATGTCTCTGATGAGTCCTACTGGACCGGTTATTTCCGGGACGAAACGGCTCCGGCTGCCAGTTACTGGACGGCGACAAATTCCTACCCGGCCACAGCAGACGGCGGCATTTTTCAACTGAAAGATAAGGGATTATCGGCGGGAGTTTACCGCATCAACTTGAATACCAACACCAACGCCGTCACCTGCACTGCTCTTCCCATGTACCTGTATATTACCAACGGAAACGATGCGCCCGTCCGGGAGCCCCTGACCAACAACGGAGACGGTACTTATTCCTGGACTGGCTGGATGTATCGCTACAAGTCTTTCCGCGTTGTTACCAGTGCTACGGAAAAAGCCAACGGATATATGAGAAATACCGGTGATAGCAAGTATTTCAGTCTGGCTGAATATGCAGCGGATACGACAAACTTCAGTTTGATTGCCAACAACATGGCGGATGGGAAGTATTGTGTGACAGTCAATCCTCAACCCCGTGGATTTGCCAGTTCCTCCGCAACGGCAATGACGGTCCGCTGTGACTTGATTGTGGACAATCTGTACCTGGATTGCTGGACTTGGGGTACGGCTCTCTATGCGCAGGCTATGACCGGAGACGGGAACGGAAATTTCACATGGAACGGATTCCTGCCCTGCGACAAATTCAAGTTTATTGCCCGACGGGACAATGTGGACGACTACTGGTCCGGCTTTTTCCGGGATCCCGATGCCACAGACTACCTGACAATGTTGCCTGCCGCTACCCAGGTCATGTTCGATGTCGGAGCGCTGGGAACAGGATGGAGGGGAATGGCCTACACGGTCAAAGCCCATGTGAACACGCAGAAAGTGGAACTGATTCCCCATGTATGGCTGATAGGAGCCTTCTCATGGGGATGGGATCGCGCCCAGGCACAAGAAATGAGTTACATCGGCAACGGCATCCTGCAGTGGACGGGAACGGTCTACGCAAATGCCACATTCAAGTTCTTGATAGCCGACAACTATTCGGACGGAGATGCTCCGGCGAGCGGCTACGGCAGCACTTACATCCGTTGGTACGGATTTGTCCGGAATACTTCAAGCGCTGATTATTGGACAGCCGTCATCAACGATGCCGCCGACGATCAGTTCGACATCGCCAACCTCGGATACGAGACCGGTACTTATACGATACGTCTGGACCTGAATACGATGCGGGTCAGCGTCACGCCGGGTAGTCCGTCCGGAACAGGCGTTTCAATCACGCCCATCAAGGAAGATCCGGAATAATATTAAACAATTCAGACAACTTATGAGATGGAATACCATACCGCTCACTCTGGCGCTGCTGCTCATATCGGGTTCTCTTTTGGCCCAATCCATCAACGGAACAGTTCGGGATGGCAAGACTAGCGAGCCGCTCATCGGAGCCATCATATTCATCCCGGGAAGCGCCAATAGCGCCGTAACGGACCTGGACGGAAATTACACGATTGAAGCCGGGAAAGGGGATATTCTCAATGTCTCGCTGCTGGGCTACAAGACCATTACGGAGAAAGTCGGTTCTTCGCCCAGGATGGATTTCATGATGGAATCCGATAATGTACTGGAAGAACTGGTCGTCGTCGGATACGGGACGGTCAAGAAAAAAGATGTTCTCGGCTCCGTTTCCACCATCCGCGAACAGACTTTGTCGGACCGAACAAGCGGCAATGTCGTCGAATCCCTTCAGGGACTCACTTCCGGTGTAAAAGTCACCAGCAGCGGTGAGCCGGGCAGTTCATCTTCCATCCAGATTCGCGGTATCGGTTCGTTTACCGGCAACAATCCCCTTTTCATCATTGACGGAAGTTATGGCGGAGATGAACTGGGAGTCAATGTGGAAGACATCGAGTCCATACAGATTCTCAAGGATGCTTCCTCTGCCTCCATTTATGGTTCCCGGGCCGCCAGCGGTGTCGTCATCATCACGACCAAAAAAGGCCGGTCCGGAGCACTCAAGGTCAAGGGTGACGCCCAGGCCAAGGTGTACTGGCTTCCGCGCTATGATCTGATGAATGCGGAAACCTACAAAAAATATGATAACAGAGCCTATGCCGAAGCGATGCTGCAAGGCGTAAGGGGTGTCACAGGCTACCAGAACCATTATGATTCCGATACGGACTGGCAGAGCGAGATGCTCTCGACCGGTGTCCTTCAGAACTACAATCTGTCCCTCTCCGGCGGACAGGAGACCCTGAATTTTTATGCTTCCCTGAACTACAAAAAGGACAAAGGAGCGCTTTACCACACTGGATACGACCACCTGGGGTTTCGCATCAACTCGTCCGGGAAAAAAGGCATCTTTGAATACGGAGAGCATTTTTTCTTTACCCAGTCCAGCACCAGAAAACTTCAGGGAAATCCGTGGGCCAATTTCATTGCCATGCCTCCGACCATCCCGGTCTATGACAGCAATCACCCCGGCGGATATGGCTATGGCGATCTCAAGCGGGCGAACAGTTACGCGCTTAATCCGGCCGCCCAGGAGAATCTCGTAGATGCAGTCAACCGCCAGACCTCCTTCATC
>CAMNQO010000155.1 GCA_946549475.1 uncultured Bacteroidales bacterium | reverse complement strand
CGGCCTTCAATGCGGCCAAGATGATGGGCGTGCCCGCCCGGATGGTGGTGTTCCCGGAGGAAAACCATTGGATTCTCTCCCCGCAGAACGCCCTCCTGTGGCACCGCGAGTACTTCAAATGGCTGGATCAATGGTGCAAATAAGTCCCCGCATTTCTGTCATTATTCCCGTGTATAAGGCGGAGGCGGTCATCCGGCGGTGTCTGGATAGCCTTATCCGGCAGACTTTCCCGGACTGGGAGGCTGTCTGCGTGGACGACGGCAGCCCGGACGGGAGCGGTGCCATCTTGGATGAATATGCGGCCCGCGATGCGCGTTTTGTCGTCCTGCATCAAGAGAACGGGGGCGTGTCCCGGGCACGAAACCTGGCTTTGGAGAAGGTTAGGGGCGAGTTCCTGCTCTTTGTGGACAGCGATGATTTCATCCATCCGCAGCTGATGGAAATTTGTCTGACGGCAGCGCGTAGGGACAAAAGTGATATGGTGGCCTTCACCTATGACCGTTCCTATCGTCTCAAACTCACGCTCCGGCATTTCCTTCACCTTCCGGATCCCGGATGGCCGGCTTTTCCGCAATATGAAAAGGAGCCGGAATCATTGGTGACGGACGATATTTTTGCCTATGCGACGGAGTATTCCCATCCGAAAGATATGGTCGATGGCGACGGACGGCCCATTCCCGAGCGTTGGTGGGTCAAGCACTGTTATCTGTGCTTGCGTCTCTATCGCACGGAATGTGTGAAGAACTTTCGCTTTCTTCCGATTCGTATTTATGAAGATTTTCCTTGGTGGAGCCAGGTGATGCTGGCCGTCAAAAGGACGACCATTCTTAATCTGCCGCTGTATTACTATTATCCCAATTTTGCCGGATCGACCTTTTCCTCTTCCGCCGTCAGCCGCATCGAGAGCCTGCAAAAGGTGATTGCAGTTGTCGAACAAATCTATACGGAAGATGCGACACCCGACCAACTCGCCCGCTGGCGTGAACATTTTCTCAAACCCGTGAAGGAGAAACTTGCGAAGAAGTTGAAACAAGCCGGCGGAAAAGTGCGTCCCACTGGGGCATAATGCGTTCCAGCGCGAAGAGCGGGGCTTTCTCCCGCAACAGACCGCCCATTTTCTTGCGTAATGTTTCGTCTTCTATCAGGCGACATACCCTTTCTGCCATTCCATCGATGTCACCTGGGACAGTGGTCATACCGTCGGTCCCGTCTTCGATAAATTCGCCCGGACCACAGGGACAGCGGTAGGCGACGCAGGGGAGACCCAGCGCGGCGCTTTCAACCAGCACCATCGGGAAACCTTCGTAGAGCGAAGTCATCAGGTAGCCGGAGGCGTCCAGCATCTCCTCTTTCATCTGCCGGGTAGCCGGGTGCAGGCGTACCGCATCCTGCAGGCCCAGACGGGAGATGAGGTGTGCGACTGATCCCTTGCGCTTGCCGTCTCCATAGAGATCCAGCACCCAGTCGGGATGTTTTTGGCGGACTCTCTGCCAGACCAGCACCATATCCTTGTAGTTCTTTTGCTTCTCGAAGCGGCCGCCGCTGATGAACCGTTTCGCTTCCAGTTTCGCGAGGGGACCGTCTATGGGAAAGGTGGAGGGATTGTAAATCTGTTCCAAATGCTTGCAGAAAGGTTGCCAGACTTTCTTGTCTTCCTGGGTGAGGACGACAAAACAATCCAATTCAGCCACTGCTTTTTCCATCCGGTGCAGCTTGCGGCGCTGTCCTTTGATGCGGTAGGTGTCGTGCGAGAAATGGAATTCGGCCATCTTGACGCATGTTCCCTTGATTTTGTGCAAATAGAGCAAGTCTTTGTAGCAGAGAGAAATGATGATATCCGGTCGCTCTGCTTCAATCAGCCGGTTGAGCCGTCGCAGATAGAGCGGCATCGTGAAAGGCAGATGGGTGTTAACATTCAGGTCAATATGCCGGACACTTTCATCAATCGGGAAGAAAGAAGGACGCCCTTTTTGGTGGGTCGTAACAATGACAATTTCATAACCATACACCTGGGAGAGGTAGTTGGCTTTGAGCGTCAGAATCCTTTCCATCCCTCCCGAGTTATAGATGGTATCGACTAGGTAAAAGAGTTTCATCACCTTATACGAGTTCTTGGAAGCGTTCGGGAATGCGTACCACAATCTGGAGTCCCAGCATACTCGGTTTGTTCCAGGCATAAGGAGGGCGGCAGAGGCTCTGCATCGTCCGTACCCAGCCGACCGTTCGGTCCCAGTCGTGTTTGGGCAGGTCGGTACACAGCCGGATGGTGCGGGCCCGTTTTTTCAGGTGTTTGCTCCAACCGGCGGCCGCACGGTCTTTGTCATCCATGCGGGCCCGGATGCGCCCCATGTCAAAATAGCCGAAATGGAAGAGATACAAATCTTTTCCGATGTGGAAGTTGTGTCCCTTGACCCGGTGGAAGCCGCTGCCCCACAGGCAAGGGGCGGCCAGGACCGAGGGCTTGGTGTAGCGGGTGCAGAGTTGTGCATAGTGGCGTTGGCGCAGGAAAGGTTCATCCTCGCGAATGTCACTTTCTTCTCCCAGATGCTGTCCGACATCCACGCCCAGTCCGGAAAGGCAGGTCTTGACTTCCGCCTTGTCGAGGTATTCGGCGAGGCTTTCTCTCCGGGCCGGGTCCACGATGAGGATTTCATCGGCATCGGTGCCGATGACCAGGTCGTAGCCTTCGCGGAACAGCCTTGCGGCTTCGTCCGAGAGGATTTTCAGCCGTCTCTTTTCGGCCTGTACGACCTGTCCGGGAATCTTCTCCAAGGCGGTGACATGGGCTTTCGGGCACCATTGCGGCAACGGCTGGTCCGTACCGTCCAGGAAAATGTAGAGATTTTCTTCTCCGATTTGCGAACCATACCAGGCCGTCCATTTTTTGAGGTAGAAATCATCGTTTCTGACCATCGTGACTGCTGCAATCTTTTTCATGGCGTCTTTTACAAGGGAATTTGGATACCCAAAAGGGTAAGATATTTCCGGCCGTCTTCTCCTTTCCTGTCAATGCTGAACAGGAACTCCAATACCGGTTTGGTAATGCGCCTGATGCGCAGTTTGCGCTCGTAGGCGGCGTCCGATCCGGTCGTATAGACCTTATAGCCCCGGGACGGAGCAAGCAGGGAAAGCACTCTTTCGTAGACATGGGCAAGGGAGCCGCCGGAGTTGCTGGCGCTTTCCCGAGGAAACTGTTCCGCCCGGAAATTCTGCAAGGGCAGGGCTTTCAGCAGGGAACTTCGCAGCAGGAACATCGTGCCGACGCAGAAGCGGCGCTCGTCCGTCGTGAGCCCGATGCGGCGCAGTTCGTCATCCAGCAGGTCGTTATCTTCTTTGAAATTCAGTTTGGCGTAGAGTTTGCGACTACAGACCATGCCGCAATCGGATTGCCGGCAGGCATCCAGAACTTCCTGCCATCTGGCAGGACTTTCCAGCAGGGCGTCCACCAGGATGTCGCGCCACATGAACCCTTTCAGGTGAGTGCCGTTAATGCGGATTTTGTGCTTCCCGGTATTGCTTTTGGTGTGCAACTTGAGTATCCAGTCATAATCGTCCGGAGAAACCGTCTGAAAAGCATGCAGGAAAGGCCATACATCGTAACCGACATTCTCGCAGGCGAGGAAGCGGGTATCGGGCCTGAAAGCCCGGACGAGGGCGGCGGAAGCCTCGCTGACAGCCGGCCCCGTCACCAACAAATCCCATTCACAACCGTGAATGTTCGCAATCTTATCCAGAAACCAAGCCAGCTGGTCTTCGTAAAACAGGTGCAGTATGACGAGTACTTTCATTTAAAACCAGAATCTTCTGTGGGTCCACAGGTAGTTGGAGGGATTGCGTTTGATGTCTTCCTCCAGCAAATGGTAGTATTGCTGCATGATTTCTTCCACCGGCATCTTCGCGGCATCTTCGCAGATGGTCGTATATTCCAGCAGGTAGTGCCCCTGACCGGTGCGGTTCATATTGAGATAGACCACTGGCATTCCGAATTTCGCAGCCAGAGCGGCGGCGGCGGACATCGTGCGGACGCGATGGTGCAGGAAGTCGCACTCGATGAAGGACGGGGCCGCGTAATAGGGCCGCTGGTCGGTGTTGACATTGTAGAATTTTTTCTCGTTGCGGTGAGAAAAAACAT
>CAMNQO010000154.1 GCA_946549475.1 uncultured Bacteroidales bacterium | reverse complement strand
GGCTCGTCCCGAACAGCCCGGTTTGCAGGATGAAATCGGGGAGATTTATCTCCGCGCAGGCCGTTATGAAGATTATTATCCCATCGCCCGTTCCTATATGAAGGACGAGACGCTGGAAGAGAATGACAAATTGCGGTATCTGGCCGGTATTTTCAATGATTTTTCCCGCGAGGAAATCGTTGCGATGCGTCCCTGGGTGGACTCTCTGTATGTGACCGTGGACAAAATGTACCCCGCCAGCCCCCAGCCGCTCGTCCATTGGACCAAAGTGCTGGCCTGGCTCGGAGACTGGGACCGGCTCGACCACTATGCTTCCGACGGGGCGCTCCGTTTCCCGCAGGACACCACCCTTTGCCACTATGCCGCCGCGTCCAAATATTTTCTGAAAGACTATGATGGGGCGGCCCGGATGCTGGAGAGACTGCTCGTCCTGCAGAAAGGGGATGCCAGGCGCCAACTTTCCACCTACAGTTGGCTCGGCGAGATCTATCACAAGTCCGGCCGTTATCCCCAGTGCTACAAGACCTATGACAAGGCCCTTGCACTCGATCCGGATTATGTCCCGATCCTCAACAATTACGCCTATTTCCTCAGCCTCCGGAAGAAAAATCTGAAAAAGGCCTTGCAGATGAGCCGGAAAACGGTCGAAGCCGAGCCGGACAACCCCACCTATCTGGACACCTATGCCTGGATCCTTTATCTGCTCGGCCGGCCCGAAGAGGCCCGGGAACAGTTCAATCACGCCAAACTCTACGGCGGCATGGACAATGCCGTCATCCTCGACCATTTCGCCACCGTGCTCTACGAACTGGGGCAATATCGTCTCGCATACACCTATTGGGAGAAAGCCAAATCGAAAGTCACCGAAGATGAGCGTCAGGAAGTGAGCGACCTGGACAAGAAAATCGAGGCGGCGCAAGAAGCCATTCAGAGCGGACATGGAAAGAAGTTGGGTAAATAGGACCTTCGCACTGCTGTTTTCGCTTTTTCTTGTCCTGTCTTTGTCCGCACAAGATACATCCCTGCAGGAGAAGAAAAAGAAAAATCTCGAGCGTGAAATCAATATCCTTGAGTCACAGATACGGCAGAATGAGAGCAAAAGCAAGGATGTCCTGGAGAAATTCAAACTCACGGGACGGCTCATTTCTTCCCGCAAGGACTTGATCTCGCAGACCAGCCGTGATATCGTCGCACTGGACGGAGAACTCCGTCAGCGTCAGGCGATGGCCGGACAGATGCGTCAGCGGGTGGACACCTTGGACAAATATTATTCCCGCCTGCTCCTGAGCGCTTACAAGAGCCGCAACATGCGTTCCTGGTATGTCTATATCCTGTCCAGCGAAAGCCTGGGACAGGCGTACCGGCGATACAATTATTTTAAGAGCCTTTCCGACGAACTCACCGCGCAGGCGCTCGAGTTGAAGGAGGCCCGCAGCGAGTTGCAGGTGCAGATGGACAGCATTTCCACCCTCAAGAGGCGGCAGCAGTCGCTCCGTGCCCGGCAGGAGGCGGACCTGGCCCGGCTCAAGAAAGAGGAACGCAACTATGACAACCAGATCAAGGCCCTCAACCGGAACAAGAAAAAATACACGGCCGAACTTTCCCGCAAGCGGCGGGAAGTGGAGAAACTGGACAAGGAGATTGAACGCATCATCAAAAGCGCGATGGCGCCTTCGTCCGGCAAACCGTCTTCCGACCGTCCCGTCGATTATGTGCTGGACGGAGAGTTTTCCAAAAACAAAGGGAAACTCCCGTGGCCGGTCGAGGGGGCCGTCGTGGAAAAATACGGCCAGCACTACCATCCCGTGTTCAAAAATGTCAAACTCCCCTTCAACAAGGGCGTC
The DNA here is from genome assembly GCA_946549475.1 of uncultured Bacteroidales bacterium. GTDB lineage: Bacteria > Bacteroidota > Bacteroidia > Bacteroidales > UBA932 > Cryptobacteroides. Next base: position 2,289 of record CAMNQO010000154.1, on the reverse strand, counting down.
AATATCGCGGCGCAGGAAGGCTCTTCCGTCCGGTCCGTCTTCGACGGCGTGGTCTCGCAGGTCGTGATGATACCCGGCTACAACCTGTGCGTGATGGTGCGCCACGGCAACTATTTCACCTTCTATTGCAAACTCAGGAATACGCAGGTCAAGTCGGGCGACAAAGTGACCACCGGCCAGGTGCTCGGAACGGTGGACACGATGTCCGGCTCCACCCTCCTGCATTTTGAACTTTGGAAGGGACAGCAGCATCAGAATCCCGAAATTTGGTTACGATAACACAGAGACGATATGAAAATAAGAGTGTTGGATATCATCGAACAGACGATGGCGGACGGACCGGGTCTGCGGACTTCGATTTATTGTGCCGGTTGCGCCCACCACTGCGAGGGTTGTCACAACCCCCAGTCCTGGGATTTCAAAGGGGGCAAAGAAATGGAAGTGGACGACCTGGTCGAACTGGTGGCGGCGGACGAGTTCAGCAATGTCACCTTCAGCGGGGGCGATCCGCTCTACCAGGTGGAGGCCTTTACCGAACTGGCCCGTAAAATCAAAGGCCGCACGGGCAAAAACATCTGGTGCTATACGGGATTTACCTATGAAGAAGTGCTGGCGGACAAGCGTCTGTCCCAGATACTTCCCTATATCGACACGCTGGTGGAAGGCCCTTTCGTGCAAGCCCTGCGCGATACCCATCTGCTTTTCCGGGGCAGTTCCAACCAGCGCATCATCCACCTCACGCCCCAGCCCGACGACGAGATTCCCGGTACCGTCCCCCTCGTCAAGCCCCGGTAGTCCGCAGCCCGGCCTCGTCGTGCCATCCCACAAAAAAAAGTCAGCCGAAACTGACCTTTTGTGGAGTATAGGGGGGTCGAACCCCTGACCTCCAGATTGCGAACCTGGCGCTCTACCAACTGAGCTAATACCCCGAATCGGCCGCAAAGTTAAACATTTTCTGCAAATGTGGCAAAGTAACTTTCTTTTTTTTCTTAAATTTGTAAATTGAAGCGATAAAATTTCAGATTTATGGAAGCCAATACGACAGACATTCTCTCCCGTTTCGCCCTTGAAGGGACCATCGAGAGCGTAAAACCCCTCGGCAACGGACTGATCAACGACACTTACAAAGTCACCACCTCCGCCGGAGCCCCCGACTATGTGCTGCAGCGCATCAACGACGCCATTTTCCGGGATGTCGCCCTGCTCCAGCGCAATATCGAAGCCGTGACCCGTCACATCCGCGCCAAACTCAAGGCCGCCGGCGAAGAAGATCTCGACCGCAAGGTTCTCCGTTTCATCCCGCTCTCGGACGGCTCGGGGAAGACCTGGTGCCGGGTGGACGGAAACTGCTGGCGTGTCTCCGTCTTCATTCCTGACGCCTTTACCTACGATACGGTCGATCCGGTCTATTCCGGATTTGCCGGACAGGCCTTCGGCCGCTTCGAGGCTTTGCTGGCCGACCTTCCGGACACCCTCGGAGAGACCATTCCCGATTTTCACAATATGGAATTCCGCGCCCGGCAGCTGGAAGAGGCCGTCGCCGCCGACAAGGCGGGACGCCTGCAAAAGCCGCAGGTGCAGGCCATGCTCCAAGACATCCAAAGCCATATCCATGACATGTGTCTGGCGGAAAGGCTCTTCCGCGAAGGCAAGCTGCCCAGGCGCATCTGCCATTGCGACACCAAAGTGAACAATATGATGTTCGACAGTCAGGGCCGGGTGCTCTGCGTCATCGATCTGGACACCGTGATGCCGAGTTTCGTCTTCTCGGATTTCGGCGATTTTCTCCGCACCGCCGCCAATACCGTGGCGGAAGACGATCCCGCCATGGAAAAAGTCGCTTTCCGCAAAGATATTTTCGAGGCTTTTACCCGTGGCTATCTCTCGTCCGCTTCGGCCTTCCTGACCCCGGTCGAGCGGGACATGCTGCCCTATGGCGTGATGCTCTTCCCCTTCATGCAGGCAGTCCGTTTCTTTACCGACTACCTCAATGGCGATACCTATTACAAAATTGCTTACCCGGAGCACAACTGGATCCGTACCCGCAATCAGATGGCGCTCTTCCATTGCGTGCGTGCCAATGAGGACTATATGAAAGAATTTATCCGGTCAATCTGACGCGATTGATAGAAAAAATGTATATTTGCAAATAAATTGTAAAGAAGGAACTTATGAAAAAACCAAGTCTTGTAGTGCTGACCCTCCTATGGTCGGGGCTGATGATGTCCGCCCAGAACGAATGGCTCCCCAAAGGGGAATTTACCGTCAATCTTTTCGGCGGCCCGACAA
>CAMNQO010000153.1 GCA_946549475.1 uncultured Bacteroidales bacterium | reverse complement strand
CCTCCGACAGCGCCCCGGACGGCCTGGCGATAGGCATTTTCCTGCCCCTTGACACGGATATCGGGTGCCAGGGTGATGGTCACCAGCCAATAGTTGCTGTCATGGCGCGGGGAAGGATTCGTATGGACGGCAATACCCGGAACATCCGCAAGCAAGCGCCTGTATAGGGCGCACAAACGCTGATGGTGGGCAATATGCTCGTCGAGGACGCTCATTTGTCCCCGGCCGATGCCCGCACAGATGTTGGAAAGGCGGTAATTGTAACCGACGGCCTCGTGCTGGTAATACGGGTAAGCCTCGCGGGCCTGCGTCGCATACCACATCACTTTTTCTTTGTCCGCCGCATCACGGCAGATCAGCGCACCGCCTCCCGAAGTAGTAATCATCTTGTTGCCATTGAAGGACAACACCCCGAAGCGGCCGGAAGTACCCAGTACGCGGCCGTCGAAACGGCTTCCGAAACCTTCCGCGGCATCTTCGACCACAGGAATGTCGTAGCGTCCGGCAATTTCCAGGATGCGGTCGATTTGATAGGGCATGCCGTACAACGCGACCGGTATGATGGCCTTGGGCTTCTTTCCCGTCTTGGCAATCCTGTCCCGGATGGCTTCTTCCAGCAGGTCCGGGTCCATATTCCAGGAGTCGGGCTCGCTGTCCACAAAGACGGGCCGGGCCCCCAGATAAGTCACGGGATGGGAAGATGCGCAGAAAGTAAAACTCTGCACCAGCACCTCATCCCCCGGGCCGACTCCGCAGCACAGCAGCGCCAGATGCACCGCCGCCGTCCCGGAAGACAAGGCCACCACGCGCCGGGTCAGGGCTGGGGCGCCGGATATCCCGTTGACATACTCCTCCAGGTCTTTCTCAAATCCATCCACATTGGGCCCCAGAGGCACCACCCAGTTCGTATCGAACGCCTCCTGAATATACGCCTGCTCCTTGCCGCTCATGTGCGCCAGGCACAGATAAATTCTTTTTCTCATCTGACAATCATTCAAATAAATCAGCCGTTTTATTCCTGCACCCGGCAGGGGTTGCCATAGGCCAGAGCGCCATCGGGAATATCCTTGACGACGACCGAGCCGGCCCCGACATAACAGTTCTTTCCGATCCGGATGCCCTGGATGACCGTCGTTCCGGCCCCGATCCAAGTTCCCTCACCCACTTTAACGCCGCCGCACAGCGTACAATGCGGGGCGATGTGGACAAAATCGCCCACCACGCAATCATGATCGACCGATGCGCCCGTATTGACGATGCTGTGCCGGCCGATATGCACCCCTGCTTGAAGGATGGCTCCGGCCATTACGACGCTCCCCGCTCCCACCGAGGCAGAAGGAGAGAGGATGGCGGAACGATGAACGGCCGTCGCATATTCGACCGGACCGAGTTTTTCCACAATCTTCCGCCGGACGGCACAGTCTCCCACGGCAACAATCATCGGAGAAAGACCTTCCGCCGAATGAAGGACAGGCACCCCGTCCGGCGAAGCGGCCTGCGGATTATCATCCACCAGACCCAAAACCTTGACGCCCCGGCTTTCCAGGGCCTCTTTGATCACCTTTGCGTGACCGCTGGCTCCATATAGATACATAACATCAATTATTTCCGTCAAAAGGCTCCATGGTTGCACTGGAACGGGAATGGATATCGGCACGGCGCAGGACCTTCAGGAGGGTCAGCCATACGATTTTCACATCCACAGAGAAAGAGCAGTGCCCGACATACCACAGATCCAATTCAAATTTTTCCTGCCAACTGATGGCATTGCGCCCGTGGCATTGCGCCCAGCCCGTAATACCGGGACGGACATCATGACGATGCGACTGACGCTCCGAATACAAAGGCAGATATTCGACAAGCAAGGGCCGGGGACCGATCAGGGACATATCCCCTTTCAGCACATTGAGGAGTTGGGGCAACTCATCCAGGGACAGGGAACGCACAATGCGCCCCACCTGCGTCAGCCGCTGTCCGTCCGGCAGCAGCCGCCCTTGCGCATCCCGCTCGTCCGTCATGGTCTTGAACTTGACGATCTTGAAAATCTTTCCATGCCTGCCGGGCCTGTCCTGAAGGAAAAATACCCCGGCCCCCTTGTTGGCAAAATGCAGGATGACGCTCAGCAAGAGAATCAGCCACGAAACGGCAAGCAGTCCCATTGATGACAAGACAATATCCAATATGCGTTTGACAACATTCCTGTACATATCCGTATCAGCCCAACAGTTCCTTATAATACTCTACCCACAAATGTGATATTTTCTTTCCGTCAAAATCGCGCCGCACCCGCTCCCGGCCGGCAGTCCCCAGTTTCTTTCGCAGAGCCGCATCCTCCGCCAGGCGTTCCATGCAGAGATACAAAGCATTGACATCCGTCACATGAAAACGAAGTCCGGTCTCATCGTCCACCATCGCATCCTGCACGCCATAGACATCCGAACAGATGACAGGCATCCCCAGGGCTGACGCTTCAATGACACTGGAGCCAAATCCTTCCCGGTAAGTAGGCAAGACAAAGACATCCCCTGCCTGCAAAATCCGCTCCGGCTCCGGACTCATGCCATAATAGAAATAATTAATCCGATTTTTCAGATGCGGATAATCCGCGAAATGGGATGCGACGCCCTCCTCATCTTTACCGATGAGCAATAAATAGGCATCGGCGGAAACTCTTGCCAGATGGTCGAAAGCAGGCAGCAAATCATACAGGCCTTTGTCCCTGTTCAGACGACCCATAAAGACAAAAACGATATGACTCTTGTCAAGTCCCAGTTCCTTCCGCACGGCAGCACGCGTCTCGACATCGGGCGCGAATCGTTCCAGATTGACGCCACAGATGGATCCTTTGCCCAGTACCCGGGCTTTATCTTCCGGAACAACGCCCTGCGCAATCAGAAAACGACGCTGCCCCTCTCCATCCACCAGGATATGCGTGTCCAATCCGGCGATGAGCCGGTCCATCGTCTTGAGCATCCAACGCATGAAGCCGCTCCTGCCAGCCCAGACCTGTCCCGTAAAAATATGGATGCGGACAGGGACTTTCGCAACATAAGCCGCCAGGGCCGTCAGCAAGCCAGCCTTGGGCGTGACGGAATGGACGGCGTCGAAACGCTCCCGGCGAAAGATACGGACCAACTGCCACAAGGCCCGCAAATCAGCCAGCGGCGCGATGCCCCGGCGGATGTCCGCCTGAAAATAGCCATCATGCGCGACGCGTATCTTTGCTTCATCCCGCTCGCTTGAGATATAATATACACCGTAATGCTCCCGCAAAGCCACGAAGTGGTCGCGCAGGAACGCATGCGCCGAATCTGGAATCGCCGTTACAAAACAAATGCGCTTACTCATCGCGTTTCTTTCTGGCTGACCGTTTTCCGCATGGCTTCACTGAAAGGCACGACGACATAGTCCATATCCGGAAACTCGGACAGGCTTCTGTCATATTCCAATCCGCCGAAAATCTTTTTGACAACGGGGAGAAAGCGGAAAAGTTTTACCATGCCGCCCGACAGGCTCGAATACGGCCTGCGCAATCCCAGCCCGTCGGCCACCGTCCTCATCAGTTCACCGGCAGAGACGGCCACCTCATCTTGCGGACAATAGATGCCCGACTGTCCCTTGACGATAAGCAGCCTGACAAGTTCACACAAGTTGTCAATGTAAATCAGGCTCTGACGGACATGGGTATAAGCCCTCGGAATGACAGGAAGCATCCGTACGAGAAAGGTAAATCCGGAAATATAATTTCCCTTGCAGCCTTTTCCATACACATTGGGCAGACGCAGAATCACCAGGCGGAACGCTTCGTCCCGGAGTTTTGAAAGTCCCTCCTCGGCCATCAGTTTGCTTTTCCCATAGGGAGTATCGGGCGTGAGCGGAGAATGCCGGTCAATCACATGGGCAGACAAGGTCTTCGCGCCTCCGTAAACCGCCATGGAACTGAGAAAAACAAATTGCTTCACTCCCTGCTTCTTTGCAAGGGCGGCGATTTCCAATGGCAACTGCACATTGACCTTTTGATAAAGTTCCTCATCGGCATCCTTGCGATGAACGATAGCGGCCACATACACCAGCACATCATAAGAGGAATAATCGAAGTCCTGCCACCCGTTCTTGCGCACATCCAGCTGCGCCGTCTGCATGGCCATCCCCGTCAACCACTCGTCAATGTGATTTCCGATGTAACTGTCTTTACCGACAATCAATA
>CAMNQO010000152.1 GCA_946549475.1 uncultured Bacteroidales bacterium | reverse complement strand
CCGCCTGCAAAACGGTCCGGTCGGGATTGTCGAGAAGCAGCCCCATCGAAGCGCCGCAGCGCCAGTCGAAGGTATTCTCCGGATTGAACGGTTTTTCGATGCCGGCCAGGGCCATCATACCGCCGCTGTCGGGATAGAGCCCGTACTGGTTGGCATTGGCCCAGAAAGGCAGCGTTCCCGATGTGGAAAGCGCCCCGAGGAGCAACACGGATGCGGCCCACTCCCCCATCGCTCAGCGGACGGATTTTTGTTTCATGCGTGCGACATAGCAGGCGGCGATGCTTCCGGCCAGTACTGGCCGCAGCCACACCTGCACCAAAGCCGCATGGAACATCGTACGGAGCGGACCGTCATACAGCACATTCCAGGTAGCCAGGCCGGCCCCGACGAGTTCGGCAGCGAGGATGACGATCAGCCATTTCCGGGTCGCCGGCACCTGCTGCCAGGTCGCATCCAGACAGACCAGCCCCGCGATAACCAGCAACGACAGGAAACTCTCCGCCGTTTCCGCCGCAATCGGCAGTCCCCGCTGGGGAAAGACAAAGGCGCTGACGACTACAATCAGCGCATAGAGGAAATTGACGCTGCGGAACATCGTCCGGGACTGGAACGAGTCGTTGCGTGCATAGATGAAAATCAGCAGGAAACAGGCAAAATAGAGCAGATTGAGCAGCAGATGGGGCCAGAAAAAATCATAGGAAGCCATCACGCCCTCGTGTATTGCGACCAGCACGCCGAGCGCGCCGCTCAGCGACAACATCCGTTTGGAACTGCGGGATAATTTTTCAGACATGATTTTTAACAATATTTCTGCAAAATTATCAAAAAATACCGATATTTGTGTACGAAAAAAGAGAAAGCATCGCGATGGCTGAATTTGTCGATACGCACACACATTTATATGACAGCGCCTATGAAGATCCGGACGAAGCCGTGCGCCGGGCCGTGGACGCGGGTGTCACACGTCTGCTGCTGCCCGATACGGACAGTTCCGTCCGCGACAAGATGATCGCCCTGGCCCGCCGACACCCGCAGAACTGCCGCTTCGCCATCGGACTTCACCCCACGGAATTTGACGCCGGAAATTTCGAAGCCCAGATGCAGGGCGTCCTGGAATATGCGATGCGCTTCAAGGAGGAAATCGCGGCCATCGGAGAGATCGGGCTGGACTACCATTACACGCAGGATCTCGCCGGCTTGCAGCAAAAAGCCTTCAAAGAGCAACTGATGCTGGCGGACCTGCTGGACAAGCCCGTCCTGATCCATTGCCGGGAAGCGTTCGAAGACTGCCTGGAGACTCTGAAAAAATATGCCGGTCCCGACACGCGCGGCATTTTCCACGCCTACAGCGGAAGCCTGGAAGGATATAAGGAGATAAAAAAACTCGGCTCCTTTTATCTGGGAATCGGCGGTGTGGTGACATTCAAAAATGCCCGCATCGCCCGTATCCTGGAGGAGATTCCGCTGGAAGACATCGTTCTGGAGACGGACGCCCCCTATCTTACGCCGGACCCCTACCGGGGTACCCGCAACGAAAGCGCCTATATCCCCCTGATCGCCGCCAAGATTGCCGGGATTAAAGGCGTGAGTGTCGATGAAGTGGCCGCCGTCACCACGGAAAATGCAATAAAATTGCTCTTTTAGGCGTGCATTTTTGGTGAAATGAAAAAAAATTTATAAATTGCACCGATTTTCAGAGCCCTGCAAAGGAAAGCGAGAATATCAACGAGAATATCAAAACAGAATAGTACTAAACACTATAACATTTATTAATTAACACTCAAAAACAGTTATGAAAAAAATTTTCATGTTTTTGGCAGTTGTCGGTCTATTGGCCGTTTCTGCACAGTATGCAGCAGCACAGACCGATGCAGCCGCATCCCAGGGGACAGAGGAGTTCGATCCCTTCAACGCTCCTTCTCAGGACATCCCGCTTCATCAGGCATTGAAGACCAAGTACATCGAAGGTGGCGCCGGTTTCATGACCCTCGTTATCGTCTGTTTGATCATTGGTCTGGCCCTCGCCATCGAGCGCATCCTCTACCTGTCCTTGTCAAAGACCAATACCAAGAAGTTGCTCGATGAGATCGAGAACGCATTGGCGGAAGGCGGTGTCGAGGCTGCCCGCGAAGTCTGCGTGAACACCCGCGGCCCCGTGGCCTCCATTTTCGTCCAGGGTTTCGACCGCATGGACCAGGGCATCGACAATGTCGAGAAAGCCGTCGTCTCTTACGGTTCCATCCAGCAGAGCCTGATGGAGAAAGGCCTTTCCTGGATTTCCCTTTTCATCGCCATCGCCCCGTCCCTCGGATTCCTGGGTACGGTCGTCGGTATGATCCAGGCCTTCGACGCCATCCAGGCTGCCGGTGATATCTCCCCGAACGTCGTTGCCGGTGGTATGAAGGTCGCTCTGATCACCACCGTCGGCGGTCTGATCGTCGCGGTTATCCTGCAACTTTTCTACAACTATATCCTTTCCCAGATCGACAGCCTTACCATCGAAATGGAAGACGCTTCCATCGCTTTGGTTGACATGCTCGTTGACTATCAGGAAGCCCAGGACGCCGAAGAGCCCGTCGCCAAGGTGAAAGCCTCCGTCGCCGCCGCTGCCGCCGCTGTCGCTCCCGCAGTCAAGAAAGCCGCCAAGAAAGTGGAAGAGGCCGTCGAGGATGTGAAAGCCACCGCCAGGAAGGCTGTGAAGAAAAGCAAATAATTGACTTATAGAACCCCGTCATATTATGGGAAACAAGATTTTCAACATTGTCAAATATGCCTCGTGGGGTCTGCTGCTTGTCGGTGTTCTGCTCGTGGTCATCGGAGCCATCGTCGGCTTCGAAGCCAATGACGCCCTGGCCATCGACCTGATGCTGTACTGGGCTTATGCCCTTATCGGCATCGCGCTCTGTGCCATCGTCGTGCTGGGACTGTTCCTGGCCGCAAAGAACAATCCGGCCCAACTCAAGACCATCGGCATCGTCGTCGGCGGTGGCGTCGTGCTCGTGCTGATCGCCTGGCTGCTCGCCCCCGCTTCGGCTCCCCTCGCCTACAACGGGCCTGCCGTCAGCCACAGCGACCTCGTACTCACCGATACCATGCTCAACCTGACCTACTTTAGTTTTTGCGCTGCCATCCTGGCCGTCATTTTCAGTTCAGTGTGGAATTCGATACGCAGTAAAAAGTAAAGAAGAATCGATATGGCTTCGAAAAAAACACCAGAAATCAATTCAAGTTCAACGGCGGACATTGCATTCCTCCTCCTCTGCTACTTCCTGATGACAACCACCATGGGGTCGCAGACCGGTCTGCAGCGCCGTCTTCCTCCCATGCCTGATCCCAATCAGAAACAGGAGGACCAGAAAGCGAAAAGGCGCAACATCATCATCGTGAAGATCAACAGCGCCGACCGCATCTTTGCTGGTAACGAGCCTATATCTGACGTCAGATTCCTGAAGGACAAAATCAAAGAATTCATCAGCAACCCCGCCGACAACGAGTCCCTGCCTGAAAAACAGGAGACCGAAATCGAGGGATATGGTGTCGCGAAAGTTTCCAAGGGTGTCATTTCCCTGCAGAACGACCGCGGTACCAGTTATCAGGCCTACATTGCCGTCCAGAACGAACTCGTGAAAGCCGTCAACGAACTCCGCGACGACTTTGCGATGCAGTGGAGGGGCAAGAAATACCTGAAACTGACGGAAGAAGAACAAGAGATTGTCCGTAAGGCCGTGCCCCAGAACATTTCCGAGGCAGAGCCCAAGGATGTCAGTAAAAAATAAAGGAGAAAAGAAGTATGTCAAAGTTCAAACCGGGTGAGAAAAAAGGAATGCCCGCCATCAGCACCTCATCGTTGCCTGATATCGTTTTCATGCTCCTGTTCTTCTTTATGGTGACGACGCAGATGCGCGAGACGGAAAACAAAGTTTCCGTCACCCTTCCCGCCGCCTCCGAAATCGTCAAGTTGGAACGGAAAGACCTGGCTTCGTACATCAACATCGGCTCCCCTGTCCGCCATTTGCAGGCACAGTACGGTACCGATGCGCGAATCCAACTCAACGACTCCTTCAAGACGGTTGATGACATCCGCGACTTCATCGCAGCCGAACGTGAGGCCATGAAAGAGGGCGACCGCCCTCTGATGACCGTCTCGATCCGCGCTGACGAACAAGTCCGCATGGGTATCGTCACCGACGTCAAGCAGGAGCTCCGCCGCTGCTCCGCC